>NZ_NEJR01000039.1:2138-5383 GCF_002113165.1 Pseudomonas sp. B19(2017) | reverse complement strand
CTGAGTTCGGGATGGGATCAGGTGGTTCCAATGCTCTATGGTCGTCAAGAAATTCTGTTGCCAGAATGTCTTTTGAACACTCTTGGCTAATTCGGATATGTGATTTTGTGAAGTTGCGAACTTTCGGTTCTTTCGTCTTCACCACCACAATTTGGCTTTCGTGCGCAAATTGCTTGGGTGTTATATGGTCAAGCCTCACGGGCAATTAGTATTGGTTAGCTCAACGCCTCACAGCGCTTACACACCCAACCTATCAACGTCGTAGTCTTCGACGGCCCTTCAGGGGATTCAAGATCCCAGTGAGATCTCATCTTGAGGCAAGTTTCCCGCTTAGATGCTTTCAGCGGTTATCTCTTCCGAACATAGCTACCCGGCAATGCCACTGGCGTGACAACCGGAACACCAGAGGTTCGTCCACTCCGGTCCTCTCGTACTAGGAGCAGCCCCTCTCAAATCTCAAACGTCCACGGCAGATAGGGACCGAACTGTCTCACGACGTTCTAAACCCAGCTCGCGTACCACTTTAAATGGCGAACAGCCATACCCTTGGGACCGGCTTCAGCCCCAGGATGTGATGAGCCGACATCGAGGTGCCAAACACCGCCGTCGATATGAACTCTTGGGCGGTATCAGCCTGTTATCCCCGGAGTACCTTTTATCCGTTGAGCGATGGCCCTTCCATACAGAACCACCGGATCACTAAGACCTACTTTCGTACCTGCTCGACGTGTTTGTCTCGCAGTCAAGCGCGCTTTTGCCTTTATACTCTACGACCGATTTCCGACCGGTCTGAGCGCACCTTCGTACTCCTCCGTTACTCTTTGGGAGGAGACCGCCCCAGTCAAACTACCCACCATACACTGTCCTCGATCCGGATAACGGACCTGAGTTAGAACCTCAAAGTTGCCAGGGTGGTATTTCAAGGATGGCTCCATGAGAACTGGCGTCCCCACTTCAAAGCCTCCCACCTATCCTACACAAGCAAATTCAAAGTCCAGTGCAAAGCTATAGTAAAGGTTCACGGGGTCTTTCCGTCTAGCCGCGGATACACTGCATCTTCACAGCGATTTCAATTTCACTGAGTCTCGGGTGGAGACAGCGCCGCCATCGTTACGCCATTCGTGCAGGTCGGAACTTACCCGACAAGGAATTTCGCTACCTTAGGACCGTTATAGTTACGGCCGCCGTTTACCGGGGCTTCGATCAAGAGCTTCGCTTGCGCTAACCCCATCAATTAACCTTCCGGCACCGGGCAGGCGTCACACCCTATACGTCCACTTTCGTGTTTGCAGAGTGCTGTGTTTTTAATAAACAGTCGCAGCGGCCTGGTATCTTCGACCGGCATGGGCTTACGGAGCAAGTCCTTCACCCTCGCCGGCGCACCTTCTCCCGAAGTTACGGTGCCATTTTGCCTAGTTCCTTCACCCGAGTTCTCTCAAGCGCCTTGGTATTCTCTACCTAACCACCTGTGTCGGTTTGGGGTACGGTTCCCAGTTATCTGAAGCTTAGGAGCTTTTCTTGGAAGCATGGTATCAACCACTTCGTCGCCTAGAGGCAACTCGTCATCAGCTCTCGGCCTTGAAATCCCGGATTTGCCTAAGATTTCAGCCTACCACCTTAAACCTGGACAACCAACGCCAGGCTGGCCTAACCTTCTCCGTCCCTCCATCGCAATAACTGGAAGTACAGGAATATTAACCTGTTTTCCATCGACTACGCTTTTCAGCCTCGCCTTAGGGACCGACTAACCCTGCGTCGATTAACGTTGCGCAGGAAACCTTGGTCTTTCGGCGTGCGAGTTTTTCACTCGCATTGTCGTTACTCATGTCAGCATTCGCACTTCTGATACCTCCAGCAAGCTTCTCAACTCACCTTCACAGGCTTACAGAACGCTCCTCTACCGCGTCATCAAAGATGACACCCGTAGCTTCGGTGCATGGTTTGAGCCCCGTTACATCTTCCGCGCAGGCCGACTCGACTAGTGAGCTATTACGCTTTCTTTAAAGGGTGGCTGCTTCTAAGCCAACCTCCTAGCTGTCTAAGCCTTCCCACATCGTTTCCCACTTAACCATGACTTTGGGACCTTAGCTGACGGTCTGGGTTGTTTCCCTTTTCACGACGGACGTTAGCACCCGCCGTGTGTCTCCCATGCTCGGCACTTCCAGGTATTCGGAGTTTGCATCGGTTTGGTAAGTCGGGATGACCCCCTAGCCGAAACAGTGCTCTACCCCCTGGAGTGATACATGAGGCGCTACCTAAATAGCTTTCGAGGAGAACCAGCTATCTCCGAGCTTGATTAGCCTTTCACTCCGATCCACAGGTCATCCGCTAACTTTTCAACGGTAGTCGGTTCGGTCCTCCAGTCAGTGTTACCTAACCTTCAACCTGCCCATGGATAGATCGCCCGGTTTCGGGTCTATACCCAGCGACTAAACGCCCTATTAAGACTCGCTTTCGCTACGCCTCCCCTATTCGGTTAAGCTCGCCACTGAATATAAGTCGCTGACCCATTATACAAAAGGTACGCAGTCACCTAACAAAGTAGGCTCCCACTGCTTGTACGCATACGGTTTCAGGTTCTATTTCACTCCCCTCTCCGGGGTTCTTTTCGCCTTTCCCTCACGGTACTGGTTCACTATCGGTCAGTCAGTAGTATTTAGCCTTGGAGGATGGTCCCCCCATATTCAGACAAAGTTTCTCGTGCTCCGTCCTACTCGATTTCATTGACAAGAGATTTTCGTGTACGGGGCTATCACCCACTATGGCCGCACTTTCCAGAGCGTTCCACTAATCTCAAATCAACTTAAGGGCTGGTCCCCGTTCGCTCGCCACTACTAAGGGAATCTCGGTTGATTTCTTTTCCTCAGGGTACTTAGATGTTTCAGTTCCCCTGGTTCGCCTCTTGCACCTATGTATTCAGTACAAGATACTCAGCTTATGCTGAGTGGGTTCCCCCATTCAGAGATCTCTGGATCACAGTCTGTTTGCCGACTCCCCAAAGCTTATCGCAGGCTACCACGTCTTTCATCGCCTCTGACTGCCAAGGCATCCACCGTATGCGCTTCTTCACTTGACCATATAACCCCAAGCAATCTGGTTATACTGTGAAGACGACATTCGCCGAAAATTCGCATGTTGCGCTTTCGCGCAGAACTCACAAATTTTACCTTAGCCTGATTTCCAGCAGTGAAACTGGCCATCAGTCTATATCTATCACATATCCGAATTTTTAAAGAACGATCTCA
>NZ_NEJR01000038.1:0-6073 GCF_002113165.1 Pseudomonas sp. B19(2017) | reverse complement strand
CGAGCCAGGCAGCACCGTCATCCTGACCGATGGCAGCGGCAACCCGATCGGCCAGACCACCGCCGATGGCAGTGGCAACTGGTCGTTCACGCCGGGTACCCCGCTGGCTAACGGTACGGTGATCAATGCCGTGGCCCAGGATCCGGCAGGCAATGCCAGCGGGCCGACCAGCGTCACCGTTGACGCCATCGCCCCGGCCGCGCCGATCATCAACCTGAGCGACGGCAGCAGCCTCAGCGGTACAGCAGAGCCGAACAGCACGGTAACCCTCACCGATGGCAGCGGCAATCCGATTGGCCAGGTGACGGCCGATGGCAGTGGCAACTGGACCTACACCCCGGCCACGCCGATTGGTCATGGCACAGTAATCAATGTGGCGGCCCATGACGCAGCCGGCAACAGCAGCATTCCGTCGAGCACCACAGTGGATTCGCAGGCTCCGGCCGCACCCGTAGTCAACGCCAGCAATGGCACCACGATCAGTGGCACCGCAGAACCAGGTAGTACCGTCACCCTGACCGATGGCAGCGGCAACCCGATCGGCCAGATCACCGCCGATGGCAGCGGCAACTGGAGCTTCACCCCCGGCACGCCGTTGGCCAATGGCACTGTGGTTAACGCCACGGCAACCGACCCGACCGGCAACACCAGCGCACCGTCGAGCACCACGGTGGACTCGGTGGCTCCGGCCGCGCCGGTGGTCGAACCGAGCAATGGCAGCGAAATCAGAGGTGCCGCCGAGCCAGGCAGCACCGTCATCCTGACCGATGGCAGTGGTAACCCGATCGGCCAGACTACCGCCGATGGCAGCGGCAACTGGGCCTTTACACCTTCGACCCCGCTGGCTAATGGCACGGTGATCAACGCCGTGGCCCAGGACCCGGCCGGCAATACCGGCCCGCAGGGCAGCACTACGGTGGATGCGCTCGCACCCGCTGCGCCAGTGGTCAACCCGAGCAACGGCACCGTGATCAATGGTACTGCCGAGCCGAACAGCACCGTGACGCTCACCGACGGTAGCGGTAATCCCATTGGTGGGGTCACCACTGACGGCAGCGGCAACTGGACGTTTACACCTGCCACGCCTCTGCCCAATGGCACCGTGGTCAACGCCACCGCGACCGATGCCGCCGGCAATACTGGCAACCCCGGTAGCACTACCGTGGACTCGTCGCTGCCGTCGATTCCGCAGGTCGAGCCGAGCAACGGCTTGGTGATCAGCGGCACCGCCGATGCGGGCAACACCATTATTCTCACCGATGGCAACGGCAACCCGATCGGCCAGGTCACCGCCGACGGCAGCGGCAACTGGTCGTTCACGCCCGGCACTCCGCTGCCGGATGGCACTGTGGTCAACGCGGTAGCGCGCAATCCTGGTGGGACCGAAAGTGCGCCGGCGGTGATTACCGTGGACGGCGTGGCGCCGGCGGCGCCAGTGGTCGAGCCGAGTAATGGCACGGAAATCAGCGGTACCGCCGAAGCTGGCGCAACTGTCATCCTCACCGACGGCGGCGGCAACCCGATCGGCCAGACTACCGCCGATGGCAGCGGCAACTGGTCGTTCACGCCCGGTACGCCGCTGGCCAACGGTACGGTGATCAATGCCGTGGCCCAGGATCCGGCAGGCAATGCCAGCGGGCCGACCAGCGTCACCGTTGACGCCATCGCCCCGGCTGCACCGATCATCAACCTGAGCGACGGCAGCAGCCTCAGCGGTACCGCCGAGCCGAACAGCACGGTAACCCTCACCGATGGTAGTGGTAATCCGATTGGCCAGGTGACGGCCGATGGTAGCGGCAACTGGACCTACACCCCGGCCACGCCGATTGCTGATGGCACAGTAATCAATGTGGTGGCCCAGGACGCAGCCGGCAACAGCAGCATTCCATCGAGCACCACAGTGGATTCGCAGGCTCCGGCCGCACCAGTGGTCAACGCCAGCAATGGCACCACGATCAGCGGTACGGCTGAAGCCGGCGCCACCGTGACCCTGACCGATGGCAGCGGCAACCCGATCGGGCAGGTGACCGCCGACGGCAGTGGTTACTGGAGCTTCACCCCCGGCACGCCGTTGGCCAATGGCACTGTGGTCAACGCCACGGCAACCGATCCGACCGGCAACACCAGCGCACCGTCGAGTACCACGGTGGACTCGGTGGCCCCGGCCGCGCCGGTTGTCGAACCGAGCAACGGCAGCGAAATCAGCGGTACCGCCGAGCCAGGCAGCACCGTCATCCTGACCGATGGCAGTGGCAACCCGATCGGCCAAACCACCGCCGATGGCAGTGGCAACTGGTCGTTTACGCCCGCTACGCCACTGGCCAATGGCACTGTGGTCAACGTCACGGCGACCGACCCGGCTGGCAACACCAGCGGGCAGGGCAGCACCACGGTGGACGGCGTGGCGCCAGGCACGCCCACCATTAACCTGAGCGACGGCAGCAGCCTCAGCGGTACCGCCGAGCCGAATAGTACCGTGACCCTCACCGACGGCAGCGGTAATCCCATCGGCCAGGCGACGGCCGACGGCAGTGGCAACTGGAGCTTCACTCCAGCCACGCCGCTGGCCGATGGCACCGTGGTCAACGCCACGGCAAGCGACCTGGCGGGCAACACCGGCCCGGCAGCGACGGTCACTGTCGACTCCAGTGCACCTGCCGCGCCGGTCATCAATCCAGGCAACGGCTTGACCATCAGCGGTACGGCTGAAGCGGGCGCCACCGTGACCCTGACCGACGGCAGCGGCAACCCGATCGGCCAGATCACCGCCGATGGCAGCGGCAACTGGAGCTTCACCCCCGGCACGCCGCTGGCCAACGGTACCGTGGTTAACGCCACGGCAACCGACCCGACCGGCAACACCAGCGCACCGTCGAGCACCACGGTGGACTCGGTGGCCCCGGCCGCGCCGGTTGTCGAACCGAGCAACGGCAGCGAAATCAGCGGTACCGCCGAGCCAGGCAGCACCGTCATCCTGACCGATGGCAGCGGCAACCCGATCGGCCAGGCCACCGCCGATGGCAGTGGCAACTGGTCGTTCACGCCGGGTACGCCGCTGGCCAACGGTACGGTGGTCAACGCTGTGGCCCAGGACCCGGCTGGCAACACTAGCGGGCAGGGCAGCACCACGGTGGACGGTGTGGCGCCAGGCACGCCCACCATCAACCTGAGCGATGGCAGCAGCCTCAGCGGTACCGCCGAGCCGAACAGTACGGTGACCCTCACCGACGGCAGCGGTAATCCGATTGGCGAAGTCACCACCGATGGCAGTGGCAACTGGAGCTTCACCCCAGCCGCGCCGCTGGCCAATGGCACAGTGGTCAATGCCACGGCGAGCGACCTGGCGGGCAACACCGGCCCGGCAGCGACGGTCACTGTCGACTCCAGTGCACCTGCCGCGCCGGTCATCAATCCAGGCAACGGCGTGACCATCAGCGGTACGGCTGAAGCCGGCGCCGCCGTGACCCTGACCGACGGCAGCGGCAACCCGATCGGCCAGATCACCGCCGATGGCAGCGGCAACTGGAGCTTCACCCCCGGCACGCCGCTGGCCAACGGTACCGTGGTTAACGCCACGGCAACCGACCCGACCGGCAACACCAGCGCACCGTCGAGCACCACGGTGGACTCGGTGGCCCCGGCCGCGCCGGTTGTCGAACCGAGCAACGGCAGCGAAATCAGCGGTACCGCCGAGCCAGGCAGCACCGTCATCCTGACCGATGGCAGCGGCAACCCGATCGGCCAGACCACCGCCGATGGCAGTGGCAACTGGTCGTTCACGCCGGGTACGCCGCTGGCCAACGGTACGGTGATCAACGCCGTGGCCCAGGACCCGGCCGGCAATACCGGCCCGCAGGGCAGCACTACGGTGGATGCGCTCGCACCCGCTGCGCCAGTGGTCAACCCGAGCAATGGCGCGGTGATCAACGGCACCGCAGAGCCGAACAGCACGGTGACCCTCACCGACAGCAGTGGTAATACGATCGGCCAGGCAACGGCCGATGGCAGTGGCAACTGGAGCTTCACTCCAGTCACGCCGCTACCCAATGGCACCGTGGTCAATGCCACCGCGACCGATGCCGCCGGCAATACCGGCAACCCCGGTAGCACTACCGTGGACTCGTCGCTGCCATCGATTCCGCAGGTCGAGCCGAGCAACGGCTCGGTGATCAGCGGCACCGCCGATGCGGGCAACACCATTATTCTCACCGATGGCAACGGCAACCCGATCGGCCAGGTCACCGCCGACGGCAGCGGCAACTGGTCGTTCACGCCCGGCACTCCGCTGCCGGATGGCACTGTGGTCAACGCGGTGGCGCGCAACCCTGGTGGAACCGAAAGTGCGCCGGCGGTGATTACCGTGGACGGCGTGGCGCCGCCCGCACCGGTGGTCGAGCCGAGCAACGGCGTGGAAATCAGCGGTACTGCCGAAGCTGGCGCAACTGTCATCCTCACCGACGGCGTCGGCAACCCGATCGGCCAGACTACCGCCGATGGCAGCGGCAACTGGGCCTTTACACCTTCGACCCCCCTGGCCGATGGCACCGTGGTCAACGCCACGGCGACCGATCCGGCCGGCAATACCAGCGGGCCGACCAGCGTCACCGTAGACGCCATCGCCCCGGCTGCACCGATCATCAACCTGAGCGACGGCAGCAGCCTCAGCGGTACCGCCGAGCCGAACAGCACGGTAACCCTCACCGACGGCAGCGGCAATCCGATTGGCCAGGTGACGGCCGATGGCAGTGGCAACTGGACCTTCACCCCGGCCACGCCGATTGCGGATGGCACAGTAATCAATGTGGTGGCCCAGGACGCCGCCGGTAACAGCAGCATTCCGTCGAGCACCACAGTGGATTCGCAGGCTCCGGCCGCACCAGTGGTCAACGCCAGCAATGGCATCACGATCAGTGGCACCGCAGAACCGGGTAGCACCGTCACCCTGACCGATGGCAGCGGCAACCCGATCGGCCAGATCACCGCCGACGGCAGCGGCAATTGGAGCTTTACCCCCGGCACGCCGTTGGCCAATGGCACTGTGGTTAACGCCACGGCAACCGACCCGACCGGCAACACCAGCGCACCGTCGAGCACCACGGTGGACTCGGTGGCCCCGGCCGCGCCAGTGGTCGAACCGAGCAACGGCGTGGAAATCAGTGGTACCGCCGAAGCCGGCGCGAGGGTCATCCTCACCGACGGCAGCGGCAACCCGATAGGTCAGACCACTGCCGATGGCAGTGGCAACTGGGCCTTCACGCCTTCGACCCCGCTGGCCAATGGCACGGTGATTAATGCCGTGGCCCAGGACCCGGCCGGCAACACTAGCGGGCCGGCCAGCGTCACCGTTGACGCCATCGCCCCGGCCGCGCCGATCATCAACCTGAGTGACGGCAGCAGCCTCAGTGGTACCGCCGAGCCGAACAGTACCGTGACCCTCACCGACGGCAGCGGTAATCCCATCGGCCAGGTGACGGCCGATGGCAGTGGCAACTGGACCTTCACCCCGGCCACGCCGATTGCGGATGGCACAGTAATCAATGTGGTGGCCCAGGACGTAGCCGGTAACAGCAGCATCCCGTCGAGCACCACAGTGGATTCGCAGGCTCCGGCCGCACCCGTGGTCAACGCCAGCAATGGCATCACGATCAGTGGCACCGCAGAACCGGGTAGCACCGTCACCCTGACCGATGGCAGCGGCAACCCGATCGGCCAGATCACCGCCGATGGCAGCGGCAACTGGAGCTTCACCCCCGGCACGCCGTTGGCCAATGGCACTGTGGTCAACGCCACGGCAACCGACCCGACCGGCAACACCAGCGTGCCGTCGAGCACCACGGTGGACTCGGTTGCTCCGGCTGCACCAGTGGTCGAACCGAGCAACGGCGTGGAAATCAGTGGTACCGCCGAAGCTGGAGCGAGGGTCATCCTCACCGACGGCAGCGGCAACCCGATCGGCCAGACCATCGCCGATGGCAGCGGCAACTGGAGCTTCACCCCCGGCACGCCACTGGCCAATGGAACCGTGGTCAACGCTACGGCAACCGACCCGGCCGGCAACACCAGTGCTCCGTCG
>NZ_NEJR01000037.1:0-6514 GCF_002113165.1 Pseudomonas sp. B19(2017) | reverse complement strand
CCGTCACGCTTACCGGACAGCGTGACGGTTTCACTGAAGAGGTGTTGAAGCTTTCAGCGAACCAGGGTGTCTATCGGCCCTTGAGTTCCGGCGCGTTGTCCAGACGCGGTGAAGGGGCCAAGGCAGCATCCTGCCCTCGAATGTCTTCATACCGCAAAATGCATGACCGAAAAAAGCCTTTTTACGTGTTTGTGAAGTTTATTATTCCAACGGGACAACAGGTCTTGACAGCGCCATAGAGCGGCGATCTAGAAAGAGTTGCGATTTTGCGTCTTCCAAGCAATAACGCGTTAATTAGCGTGATTTCGCGACATTTACGATTATTTACGACCATTCCCGGTTATTCCGGGTGAATCCCTACTCGTTGCCATCCGTCGGATGGCCTAATGAGTGCCCAATGAGTGCCCAATAGGTGCTCAATGAGGGCCTCATGAGGGCCTATTGCGCAATAGTGGGCCGCGACATACCATCGGCCTTGTTGAAGCTTTCAGCGAACCTGCGAACGAACGTCCATTCGACTCGCACAATCAAGCCGCCCGTCCAGGCGGCTTTTTTGTTCCCGCAATTCGTGAGCCTATGCGGCGACATCACTCTGCTCGATCCCCTCGCAGCGCGTATCGCAGAGCTATGCGAATCAGCTCCGTACAGATCGTTTTCAGCAGCCACACGGCAGCGGACAGTAGGTACTTCATGGTGAATCTCCTTGTTGGGGTAGCCCGTATTCGGTCGTCACGACCATTCGCCTGCAAATTGTCGCGTGACGAAACCGCAGCTTTTGGCGGGGGTTTGCACGGTTTGCGTGGTTTGCAGACGCCAGCGTAAGCGCCCCAACCTGGGCGACCTGGCCGGGCTTTCCGAAACGGGATCGAGGCGGCAGCACCACGCCCGTACACCACCTGTTAGGGCGACACTCAACCCGCTGGGGCGTCTTCCAGACCACCCATTGAGGCGACACACCACCTGTAGGGTTGCCCTACACCACCTGTAGGGGCGTCCCGGCCCGCCCTGCGGCGCCAGCTCGATCACCAGTCCCCCGCCACCACCTGCACTACAGGTAGGCGAGCATCACCGGATGCAGGGCAGCAGCCAGCAGCACCAGCAGCGGTTGCCAGTAGACCGGCAGAGCACCGCCCCGACAGCCCGTTGCAGGCCGCTAGGGGTGACGCCAGTATCATCGGCTAATTTACAGAATATAATTCTGTAAATTAGCAAAACCCCATAAACACTGGACTTGCCGTAAAGCTCTGTGTTTTAATTAACACAATCTGCAGAATTCAATGGAACGTAAATAAGAAATGAACACAGTCGAAGCAGTCAAGAACCAGAGCGACGCGGAAACCATCAGCCGGAAGCTGACCAAGAACGCCAAGGGCAACACCCTGTACGCGGACATCTGGCGATTCGGCGTCAACACGGCGTTGCGGATCAGCGACCTGCTGAGCCTGACCTTCGAGGACGTAAAGGGCGGCAATCTGGTCATCAAGGAAGGCAAGACCGGCAAGACCCGCGACATCGAGTTGAACGTTGCCGCCAAGGCCATCGTAGAGCGTCGTAGGGCAGCCCACCCGACTCACCAGTACCTGTTCGAGGTGGACAGCAACCGGGCCAAGGGCAAGCCAGTCAGCCGCGTGGCCGTAGCCAGCGCCTTCAAGGCCGTGGGTGATGAGATGGGGTTGCAGCTGGGTACACACTCGATGCGGAAGACGCGGGGCTGGCTGATGTACAACGGTGGCTCATCCATCGAGCTGATCTGCAAGGTGCTGAACCACAGCAGCCCAGCCGTGACCATGGCGTACATCGGTATCACGCAGTCGGAAGTAGACGCGACCTATCACCAGTTCGTGTTCTAGGTCTGGAAGCTCGAAAGAAGCGATTACAGCGACGTTAGCGGGTGGACTGTGTTCACCCCTAGATATTTGCCGATTTGCCGTATCTGCGGCCGTAGCGAGCCTGATAGGCGTTAGACACCGAGCCACAGTTGGCCGAGTTTGACCGATTCCCCGGCGATATTTGCCGCCCACGGAATGCCACCGATATTCGCCCTGGGCGAGTACCTGGTTGAAAAGTTTCGGGGTATCAGGCGCTTGGAAAGTTGGTAGCGAGACGCTACGCCTTGCCATCGCAAGAGGTCGCCGCTACGATTCCAAGGATCAGAAAGACGAAAGCCCCGACCGGCAAGTCAGGGCTCTCAGATTTGGTAGTGGCAGGAGAACAAGTCCTGATCACGACCCGCAAACCAGCAAGGAAGAGTTGCTTGGTCCACGTACTCGCCATTCTAGCGCGTGCGTGCCCCAACACAACCCCTCTCTGCTCGACGGTTTGCCACAGATACTGGTGGTAGGAACGAGTGTCACTTGGGTATCTGCGTGCTGATAGGCGACGACAAGCGGGATTGGTCATAGTCGCCAGTGGTGAAGTTGCCGTGTGTAGTTGCAGTACGTGGATGTTGGCGAAAGCCTCTTGCGTAGCGCCCTCTCACGGTGAAGCAGACCACGATCAGGCCGGGTTGAGTGATTTCCGGCAAAGCTGCTTAGGTGTCCGTGAGCAACCACGGGATACCCCGGTGATGCGACGGTGACGGCGACGGGCCTGCCCTCGATTACTGGTGACTTCCTCGGGTTGAGCTGCGTGCTCTCCTAGGGGAAGTTGCGACCCGGCTACCGCTCTGGCTCCAGCTCCGAGCCTATCCCGTCCGCGCCATCCTGCAAGGCTTTTAAGCTTCCCAACTAGATAAAAGATCACCGAAGGTGCGAATTGACGGGGCGTGGGCAGACTGGCCAGTCCTGCCTGACACAGATACCTGATTCGACGCAGCCGGGCCGTCTGGTTGTGGTGCCGGTGGTGCTGTTTCCGCGACTTCTGATGTTCCTGGTGCAGTTGGTGCCGCTGGCTTGTGCTCGATCAACCGCAGCTCCTGCCGAAGCCCTGCCACTTCTTCCCGAAGCAACCGCAGCTCGTTCACCAGTTCGGCCCATCCAGCGGGGGTGTCTGGCGGTGTCGGGTAGTTGTCTTCCGCTGGTGTCTGGGTGTCGGGCGGTGGTGTAGGGCGCCCGGTTGGTTCACCGTACACGCGGATCATCTCGGACAGGTCGATTACCCGCTGACCTTTGCCGTCATGGCCAGCAGTGACGCGGCCTTTGGCGACGGCCTCGTGCAGTGTCGAGCGATGCAGGCCGTACAGCTTTGCCATGCGGCCAATGGTCAATTTAGTCATGTAGGGCGGTGTCGGGTTGTGTCTGTCGGGCAAAGTGTAGGGTGCAGGTAGCGTACCAGCACATTGAATCGCGTTCCTATGTGAAATCTGGCGGTCGCCGTGGGTGGTAGGGCAGTGGAATTCACGTAGAAGCGTGCTCTTACACGCAGGCCATCCAGTTCTTGTACTTGGGCAATCTGGGCTACTGCCGACCAACTTACGGTTTCATTCTGGTGTAGCCACCTGAACTTCGCTTACTTGTTGCTGTGGCCTTTTTCTGGGTAAGGCGCCACGACGCATAAAGTTGAAAATAATGCAACTTTATTTGCATGTATGTATTGACTTCTGCCAGAAATTTGATAGACTAATAGAACTGGCCAGAAACAACTTTGCCAGCCCCCCCGCAAGACCATCGAAGCACTTTCCCTGCTGACGCGCTTATAGCCCATTGCATATTACTGGAGCTATGGCGTACTGCCGTTGTCGATCCGGCATCAGAATGATCGGTGATTTGAAGATGCAAGCAGACAGTTGTACAGGATGACTCGGCTTGAAAGGCTCTTGAGTCTCAATGTCGTGCCTTGGCCATAGGCTGCAACGAACATGGCCACCCATTTGAAAATTTGTCCCTGCAACAGGGATGATGCCCAGTACTTGGCCCATAACAAGTACAAACCGTAGTAACAACCGCCCGCAACCTCAAATACCGAGGACGGGCATTTATTGTCCTAAAGAAACTTTAACATACATACGAGGTAATTAATATGGCTAACCGTAGACCATTGCGTAAACACACTTGCGAGTCTTGCAGTCGAAACTTCTTCAGCCGCTCTCCGCTATCAAGATACTGCTCGGTCCAATGTCAGGTCCGAGAATGGCGATCACGTAACAAGGCATCTCAAGAACAACTGGAAGCAGAGTTCAACGCACAAGAGTCCGAACATCATGGTGAAGCAGCATGACCACCGATAAAAGCATCTGGCTGGAAGTAAGACGGGACAATGGTGCGATTCTCTCGTACTTCCTGGAGCAACCTGGTCTGCCGCCCGAATCGGTCTTCTACATCCCGGCGACAAAGGCTGAATTGGCCTACCTGAACGGGCTTGAAGACGCGATCTTGCCAGCGGGCATGGTGGCCACGCTTTCCGATCTGGAAGCCCACAGGGCAAGGGTTGAAGCAGCAAAGAAGCCCAAGGCAACCACACCCACGAAGGCGCCTGTAGCAGCTCCAGCGAAGGCCGTACAGAACGCCAGCAAGACCAGCAATACCCAACCATCAAGCGACAAGCAACGAGCCAAGGCGAGCTTTATCGCGGCTCTCAAGCAACACCGTTCAAACAAGTAAAAGGAAAACATATGACCAACACAAAATACGCTTATGGAAGCACTGTTGTAGAGTTCTTCAAGTTCAATGAGTCGGAACTTCAACTGCTCGTCGAGAAGAAGCAAAGTCAGTACCATAAGGACAGCCAAGGTCTTTACCACAAAGGCATGGCTGCGAACGTAGACTGGATTAAAAGCGCGCCTCTTGAGATGGCACTAATGGAGCTTCAGCATGTACTGAAAGAAGGTTTCACCATTATCAAGGTGTTCAACGAACCTCTCGACTTTCGCGCAGTACTACGCAAGCCAGACGAAGTTATCGCCGCCGAACTGCCAAAAGTTGCTGCACTCGCCCTGGAAGAGTACGAGCAGGACCGATACCAGCGAAACGTTGCAGAGACCGCCCGACAGGTGGCTATCAGCGTAGAACGCAGCGAGCGACAGGCAGCAGCGGCAGCGGCCAAAGCAGCGGATAAGAAGCGGGCCAGCGATGAGCAGAAAGCCTTGGCTGACCTACTGCGTGCCTACGGTGAACCAGCCGAGGTGGGGGCGTGAAGCCTCTACCTTCACCGGCCACCAAGGCCCTTGGCGTCTCGTTCACAGCGGATGAGTTCCATGGCCTGTGCTACTACGCACGACGCCATGAGATGCCTGTTCGGGACTTCATCGAGTGGGCTATGCGGTGCTACGTCAAGGCGATGCGGGCCGATGAACAGGCCACGGTGGGTAAGAATCGGGGCCGGTGACGGCCCTTGATGCCGCCGCACTAAAAAAGCAGAATCCCCCACGGGAAGCACCTCGCTGCCCACGGTGACAAACACGCCACACAGCCCCCGTATTTAAAGGGCCGAACAGCACCAATGCCTACCATTGCAGCGCCTGTAATCGGTACGGAAAGCCGTGCAGGTATTAGGAGGTGCAAATGAAGATTCTATGGCCTATCCCCTTCACCGGGTAAGCCATCACCAATGGGAACAGCAAGTGGAATCATCGGAAGACAAGACCAAGCGAAAGTTTGCCAACTACTTGCTTGCCCCGATATGGAACTACCAGTACTCGGTATTCTACGAAACCCCCGAGGATAGTACGAACCTGCTAGTTGACCAGAAGGCATTCCGGCAAGAGCTGGGCAGGAAGTTTGCAACTCAACCGTTCTTGGTTCGGGTTCAGAGCTTGCAGAGTCCCAAGCGTGGCAATGTGCGGCAAGCGTACTTGACCATGTACACCACTGGTAAGGTGGCGGGCCTTCAAGAGCTAGCTGATAAGTGTTTCCCGGTGACGGTGAAAGTTGTATACCGGCGAGTCACGCCAGACTGGTGCGAAGTTAAAGCGAATAAGATACTGAGTCAGCGACCCCACGATCTTACCAAGTTGTTCGGTGATGTACGGGTACGCCGGTACGGGATCATCAACAAACGCTTGCTGGAAGACATTGATACCGAAGCCGAAGAACTGGTCATTAATTGACCAGAAACTAATGTGTCTGGGATGTAGCCTACGGCTTCCGGCAGCAGCCGATCCGCTACAAGTGCCCATTTACGCGGCCTGCACCACAGGCGGGTCAAGAGAATCGCGCCACACGCGGTTTATCTGGCCGTAGCGGCTGATTTCCACGCATTGCGTGTGCAGCTCGATCAGCGTTCGCACTACAGCGGGCTGCACACCCGCCCGGTGACTACGCCACACGGCAGAGCTGCCGCCAGATCGGCTTGGTCCATAAAAAACCCCGCCGAGTGGCGGGGTTGTGTTGCAGTACATCAGTTGTCGAAGTGATCACGCATCCAAGCATAGGCCCGGTAAACGTTTACTACCTTGGCTACGGCATCAGCCAGACACAAGGTTTCGATCATGCGCTTCCAGAAGACACGCATAGGTTCTCCCCCTAAGGAAGTCCCTGGCCCGTCACGCTTACCGGACAGCGTGACGGTTTCACTGAAGAGGTGTTGAAGCTTTCAGCGAACCAGGGTGTCTATCGGCCCTTGAGTTCCGGCGCGTTGT
>NZ_NEJR01000036.1:0-13929 GCF_002113165.1 Pseudomonas sp. B19(2017) | reverse complement strand
CGCTCCGGGGTTCCCTCGCGCCGGTCTTGCTCCCGGGAGTACGCGCTGCAGGCCCCATCCATGGGGCCTCAGCGCTTGACGGGCATCCATGCCCGTCACCTCCCTCCGCAAGACCTCTGCTCGGCCTCCTGAAGTCGCGAAGATCAAGATCAAGATCAAGATCAAGATCAAGATCAAGATCAAGATCAAGATCAAGATCAAGATCAAGATCAAGATCAAGATCAAGATCAAGATCAAGATCAAGATCAAGATCAAGATCAAGAGCAAGAGCAAGCAGGTCTGGTGGTGACTCAATGTGCCAGTGAGATGCGCCGCTGCTCTTGCAAAGGCGGCGTGGAGGCGAGCCCAAGAATCAGATTTAATACCTTTCTTGTAGGCCGTTTCCCAAAGATACTCCCAACGCCTATTCTCTGTTGCGCGCGCCAAATGCGGTCTCTAGTCTCGGCATGTCGTTGACCTTCAATGACCGGGTTAGCCGCCCGAAATCGTCAGACACCGCAGCCGTGCAATACCGAGTAATCGGCATTGGCGCCTTATGGCGGCTGTGCGTGGGGCACCTGCGGGTGCGCCGGGTGCCTGACGTCCCGGTCGGCTAACCCACGTACAGCTGCCACCATACTGTTTAGCCGCTGTTGGTGGTCGCTTCACTACGACAGGAGCCTTAAATGACCACCGAAGAAACGAAATGCACAGTCGGCAAAACCATATTCTTTCAAGGTGAAAACCAGACCCACCCCCTGTTCCGCATCGAACCCGGCATCTCATGCCAGAACGCCCGCGAACAAGCCTCGGAATTGATTGGCTATGCACGGGACCTGACCATCGACGGCCTGATGGAAGACAAGCCAAAGCTGATCTGGGCCGCGCACTACCTTTGCGCCTTGGGCAAAGCGCTGCTGGATGATGCCGAACTCGGCATGATGCGTTAAGGCCTGAAAGGCGCGCAGACCAATCGCGGCATCGGCCGCGCTCCCATGGAGCCGCATATAACTGAAAGGTTTAGCAGGGGCTCTGTGGGAGCGGGCGTGCCCGCGAACACCGGCGCAGCCGGTGCCAGCCACCGCGTTGAATTCTTCGCGGGCACGCCCGCTCCCACATAGGCCACGTCGCGCTTGCGAAACGGGTTCCAGTTCCGGCCTGCGCCGGAGTTGATTCAAGCCTGCTTGAGCAGCAACGCCACCCCCGGGAAATATTGCCCCAGCTCGTTGTGCAACTTGCGATAGGCATAGGGGAAGTACCAGGCGATGGCGCAGGCGGTATGTTTCTGCAAATCTTCTACCAGGTCCTGCAGTTCCTCGGGGCTGGCGTGCTGGCCGGCCTTCCACGGGCTGATGAACAGCGCTCCGGCCTTCAACTGGCTGGGGTAGGCTACCTGGCGGGCGAGGGCAGCGGTCTGCTGCAGGGCGTCGGCCAGGTCCAGTCGGGCGATTTTCGGCCAGCGCTGACTGACACTGAGGTACAGCGCTTCATCGGCACTATTGATCGACAGGTCGCAGCGCGCTTCGTATTCACCTTCATCGCGCTGCTTCTTGCCGGCAAACTGCTGCAGTGCCGCCAGCTCCGCCTGCCAGGCCGCCGCGGCAAGCAACCCGGTATTGGCGGCTGCCCCATGCCAGTACGGTGCTTCGGCATCGCCGGCAAACTGGTTGAACCGGTCGATGCAGTCACCCCAGCGCTCCAGCACCGGGGCGAGAAACTCAAGGCGCGGGTTGTTGATGATCTGGCCTCGCATGCTGCGCTCTCCTGTTGTCGTTGTGATCGCGTTCAGCCGAAAGTGATGGCTATGTGATATCACTGGATCCAGTGTGGCACAACCCGGTGAATTGGCCATTACCCGGGCAATGCCTGTTCGACTGCAAAGCGCCCCGCTTTGATTGACGCTCCCGGTGCAACCCTCTAACCTTCGCGCGTGTTTCAGGTGCCCTGCCAGCCCCGTCTGGGCAGGGTGAAACTGGGAAGCCGGTGGGCGCCAGCATGGCGCGATTCCGGCGCTGCCCCCGCAACGGTAGGTGAGTCGCGGCCGCGCAGAGCCACTGGGTGTATGCCCGGGAAGGCGCGCAGGCCTGGGCCAAGGCCCGCTCACAAGCCCGGAGACCGGCCTGATACTGCCAACGGCATCACGGAGGGTGATGCGCGGTGCACTGTGGCGTCCGGCCACGGCCCCTGCGCGTTCTCCGTTTGCCCGCCTATTACCTGTCGCCGCGCCTTGCCGTGGCGCCAGCCAGCGGAGAACCCTGATGAGCGAACCCACCGAACGCGACGAACGCCACCTGGCGCGCATGCAGCGCAAAAAGGCGATCATCGACGAACGCATCGCCAATTCCCCCAACGAGTGCGGCCTGCTGCTGGTGCTGACAGGCAATGGCAAGGGCAAGAGCAGTTCGGCCTTCGGCATGCTCGCGCGCGCACTGGGCCATGGCATGCAGTGCGGTGTGGTGCAGTTCATCAAGGGCCGCAACAGCACCGGCGAAGAGCTGTTCTTCCGCCGCTTCCCCGAGCAGGTGCGCTACCACGTGATGGGCGAGGGCTTTACCTGGGAAACCCAGGACCGCCAGCGCGATATCGCCGCCGCCGAAGCGGCCTGGGTCGTGTCGCGCCAGTTGCTGCAAGACCCGAGCGTGCATTTCGTGGTGCTCGATGAACTGAACATCGCCCTCAAGCACGGCTACCTTGACCTTGATCAGGTGCTGTCCGATATCCAGGCCCGGCCGCCGATGCAGCATGTGATCGTCACTGGACGTGCCGCGAAACCCGAGATGATCGAGCTGGCCGACACCGTGACCGAGATGGGCATGCTCAAGCACGCCTTCCAGGCCGGCATCCGTGCACAGAAGGGCGTGGAACTGTGAGCCAGCCCCGTCATTGCCCTGCCGTACTGATCGCGGCACCCGCCTCTGGCCAGGGCAAGACCACCGTAACCGCCGCCCTGGCCCGGCTGCACCGCAACCTCGGACGCAAGGTACGGGTGTTCAAGTGCGGGCCCGACTTTCTCGACCCGATGATCCTCGAGCGGGCCAGCGGCGCGCCGGTGTACCAGCTCGACCTGTGGATGATCGGCGCCGGGGAAAGCCGCCGCCTGCTGTGGGAAGCAGCCGGCGAGGCCGACCTGATACTGATCGAAGGGGTGATGGGGCTGTTCGATGGCACGCCGTCCAGCGCCGATCTGGCGCGCCACTTCGGCGTGCCGGTACTGGCGGTGATCGACGGCACGGCCATGGCCCAGACCTTCGGCGCGCTGGCCTTGGGCTTGGCACGCTACCAGGCGGACCTGCCGTTTGCCGGTGTGCTGGCCAATCGGGTAGGCAGCCTGCGCCACGCGCAATTGCTGGAAGGCAGCCTGACCGAAGGTCTGCGCTGGTATGGCGGTTTGTCCCGCGAGCGTGGTATCGAGCTGCCTAGCCGCCACCTGGGGCTGGTCCAGGCCAGCGAACTGAACGACCTGGACGCGCGCCTGGATGCCGCTGCCGAGGCGCTTGGCGCCAGTTGCGATGCTGCTTTGCCGCCGCCAGTGAACTTTGCCGAACCCGAACCGCAAGCCAGTGCTGCCTCGTTGACCGGTGTGCGCATCGGCGTGGCGCGGGACGAGGCCTTTGCCTTCACCTATGGCGCCAACCTCGACCTGCTGCGCAACCTGGGCGCGCAGCTTGAGTTTTTCTCGCCGCTGCATGACCACGAATTGCCTGCCGTGGACAGCCTGTACCTGCCGGGCGGTTATCCCGAGCTGCACCACCACGCCCTGGCCGCCAACGCGCCCATGACCGAGGCGATACGTGCCCATCACGCCCAGGGCAAACCGTTGCTGGCAGAGTGCGGAGGTATGCTGTACCTGCTCGATGCCCTGACCGATGTGGCCGGCGAGCGTGCCGAACTGCTCGGCCTGCTGCCCGGCGAAGCAACCATGCAGAAGCGTCTGGCAGCCCTGGCGCTGCAGGCGGTGGAACTGCCGGAAGGCACCCTGCGCGGGCACACCTATCACCATTCGCTGACCAGTACTGCACTGGAGCCGATCGCCCGAGGCCTGAGCCCCAACGGCGGGCGTGGCAACGAAGCGGTGTACCGCCTGGGGCGGCTGACGGCTTCCTATGTGCACTTCTACTTCCCCTCCAACCCGGATGCGGCGGCGGCGCTGTTGCGACCATGAGTGAACACGCCTACAGCGACGCCGAGCGCGCCGCGATCTACCGGGCCATCGGCGAGCGCCGTGACATGCGCCATTTCGCCGGTGGCGAAGTGGCCCCGGAAGTGCTGGGCCGCCTGCTGGCCGCCGCACACCAGGCACCGAGCGTCGGGCTGATGCAGCCCTGGCGTTTTATCCGTATCACCCAACGCGACCTGCGCACGCGCATCCAGGCCTTGGTGGAAGCAGAGCGGGTGCGCACCGCCGAAGCCTTGGGCGAACGCTCCGACGCCTTCATGAAACTGAAGGTGGAAGGCATCAACGACTGCGCCGAACTGCTGGTGGCCGCGCTGATGGACAACCGCGAGCCGCATATCTTCGGCCGCCGCACACTGCCGGAAATGGACCTGGCCTCGCTGGCCTGCGCCATCCAGAACCTGTGGCTGGCGGCCCGTGGCGAAGGCCTGGGCATGGGCTGGGTGTCGCTGTTCGACCCGCAGGCGCTGGCGGCCCTGCTGGGCATGCCGACCGGGGCCAAGCCGGTCGCGGTGTTGTGCCTGGGGCCGGTGACGGAGTTCTACCCGGCCCCGATGCTGGTGCTGGAAAACTGGGCCGAGGAACGGCCCTTGAGCGAAATGCTCTTTGAGAACCAATGGGGAGAGCGCCAATGAGCGTGGCTTTGCTGACAGTGGCCGGCGTGGCCCTGGATGCCTTGCTGGGTGAACCGCAGCGGCGCCACCCGCTGGTGGCCTTCGGCAACATGGCCAGTAACCTCGAGCGCCGCCTGAATGCCGGCGGGCGCGGCTGGCGCAGCCACGGGGTGAGCGCGTGGTTCCTGGCCGTGGTGCCGCTTACCCTGGTGGCGCTGATCCTGTCCTGGCTGCCGTACATCGGCTGGCTGGTCGACGTGCTGGCACTGTATTGTGCCGTCGGGCTGCGCAGCCTGGGCGAACACGTGTTGCCGGTGGCCAGTGCCTTGCGCCAGGGTGACCTGCAGGAAGCTCGGCGCCGTGTGGGCTACCTGGTCAGCCGCGAAACCCGCGAGCTGGACGAACCGGCCGTGGCCCGGGCGGCCACCGAATCGGTGCTGGAGAATGGCAGCGATGCGGTATTCGCCGCGCTGTTCTGGTTCGTGGTGGCCGGCGCGCCAGGCGTGGTGCTGTACCGCCTGAGCAACACCCTGGACGCCATGTGGGGCTACCGCAACGAACGTTTCGAACGCTTTGGCTGGTGCGCGGCGCGCGTCGACGATGTGCTCAACTATATTCCCGCCAGGCTGGTGGCATTGACCTACGCGTTACTGGGCAAGACCCGCCTGGCCCTGGCCTGCTGGCGCAAGCAGGGCCCGCTGTGGGACAGCCCCAATGCCGGGCCGGTGATGGCCGCCGGTGCTGGTGCGTTAGGGGTGGTGCTCGGGGGACCGGCGGTATACCACGGCGAGTTGCATGAGCGGCCGCGCCTGGGTGACGGGCCAATGGCCGACGCCGATGCCATCGAGCGCGGCTGGGGCCTGGTGCAGCGCGGCGTATGGCTGTGGCTGCTGGTGATCTGCCTGGGAACCTACATCAATGCTTGAACACGGAGGCCGCCTGCTGCGGGCGGTACGGCAATACGGCATCGCCCGCGAGCAATGGCTCGATCTGTCCAGCGGCATTGCGCCATGGCCTTTCCCGATTCCACCGATTCCCATGGAGGCTTGGGCGCGCCTGCCGGAGACGGAGGATGGCCTGGAGGACGCCGCACGCGCGTATTACGGCGCTCGCCAACTGCTGCCGGTGGCCGGTTCCCAGGCTGCGATCCAGGCGTTGCCGCTGTTGCGCGCAGCCGGCCGGGTAGGGGTGCTGACGCCGTGCTATGCCGAGCACCCATACGCCTGGCAACGGGCGGGGCACCAGTTGCTGGAGCTGGACGAAACGCAGGTCGAGGCGACGCTGGACAGCCTCGACGTGCTGGTGCTGGTCAACCCCAACAACCCCACCGGCCGCCGGGTGCCGCGTGAACGCCTGCTGGATTGGCACGACCGCCTGGCCGCCCGTGGTGGCTGGCTGGTGGTCGACGAAGCGTTCATGGACAACACCCCGGCGGATGGCGTGGTCGATTGTGCCGAGCGCCCGGGGCTGATCGTGCTGCGCTCGTTCGGCAAGTTCTTCGGCCTGGCCGGCGTGCGCCTGGGGTTCGTCGCCGCCGAACGCAGCCTGTTGCTGCGCCTGGCCGAGTTGCTTGGCCCCTGGACCGTCAACGGCCCGACCCGGGTGCTGGCCCAGGCCAGCCTGGCCGACCACGCTGCCCAGCGTGTGCAGGCAGAACGCTGCGCCGCTGCCAGCCAGCGGTTGGAGTTGCTGTTGCGTAGCGTCGGCCTGGCGCCCAGCGGCGGTTGTGATCTGTTCCAGTACGTGCGCAGCGAGCACGCTGCGCTATTACATGACTTTCTCGCCCGCCGAGGCATCCTGGTGCGGCTGTTCGAGCAGCCATCGGCGGTACGCCTGGGGTTGCCAACCTGTGCGGCGGACGAACAGCGCCTGGCCCAGGCTCTGGTGGCCTATCAGAAGGAAACGGCATGACCACCCTCATGGTGCAAGGCACCACCTCCGACGCCGGCAAGAGCACGCTGGTGACCGCACTGTGCCGCTGGCTGTTGCGCCAGGGCGTCGGCGTGGTGCCGTTCAAGCCGCAGAACATGGCGCTGAACAGCGCGGTGACCGCTGACGGCGGTGAAATCGGCCGTGCCCAGGCGGTGCAGGCCCAGGCCTGCCGGCTGCAACCGCACACCGACATGAACCCTGTGCTGCTCAAGCCCAACAGCGACACCGGCGCCCAGGTAATCATCCATGGCCGTGCGGTCACCAGCATGAACGCGGTGGCCTACCACGACTACAAGGCCATCGCCATGCAGGCCGTGATGGCCTCGCACCAACGCCTGAGCGCCGGGTGGCCGGTGGTCATGGTCGAAGGCGCGGGCTCGCCGGCGGAGATCAACCTGCGTGCCGGTGATATCGCCAACATGGGTTTTGCCGAAGCGGTGGACTGCCCGGTGATCCTGGTTGCCGACATCAATCGAGGTGGCGTGTTCGCCCACTTGGTAGGCACCCTGGAGCTGCTGTCGCCCAGTGAACAGGCGCGGGTGAAGGGCTTTGTCATCAACCGCTTCCGCGGCGATATCGCCTTGCTCCAGCCGGGGCTGGACTGGCTGGAGCAGCGCACCGGCAAGCCAGTGCTGGGTGTGCTGCCGTATGTCACCGACCTGCATCTGGAAGCCGAAGACGGCATCGATATGCGCCAGGGGGCGAAGACCGAACGCGTGCTCAAGGTGATCGTCCCGGTGCTGCCGCGCATCAGCAACCACACCGACTTCGACCCACTGCGCCTGCACCCGCAGGTGGACCTGCAGTTCATCGGCCCGGGCCAGCCGATCCCGGCTGCCGACCTGATCATCCTGCCGGGCTCCAAGAGTGTGCGCGGCGATCTGGCACAACTGCGAGAGCGCGGTTGGGACAAGGCCATTGACCGGCACCTGCGTTATGGCGGCAAGCTGATCGGTATCTGCGGTGGGCTGCAGATGCTGGGCCGCGAAGTGCGTGACCCGCTTGGTCTCGAAGGGGCGGCAGGCGCCAGCCCGGGGCTTGGCCTGTTCGATTACGCCACGGTACTCGAAGCCGAGAAGCAACTGCGCAACGTTGCCGGCACCCTGAACCTTGAAGCAGTGCCGGTTGCCGGTTACGAAATTCATGCCGGCGTCACCACGGGGCCTGCCCTGGAACAGCCTGCCGTGCAACTTGCCGATGGCCGTTGCGATGGTGCTGTCAGTGCCGATGGCCAGATACTTGCCACCTACCTGCACGGCCTGTTCGAAGGCAGCCAGTCGTGCGCGGCACTGCTGCGCTGGGCTGGCCTGGAGGATGTGCAGGTGATTGATTACGAGGCCCTGCGTGAGCGCGACATAGAGCGCCTGGCCGACCTGGTGGAAAAGCACCTGGACACCGCGCGCCTGCGCCAGCTCTGTGGGGTGGCCTGACATGCGCAACCTGATCCTCGGCGGCGCCCGCTCCGGCAAGAGCCGCCTGGCCGAACAGCTGGCCAGCGACAGCGGCCTGCCGGTGACCTATATCGCCACCAGCCAGCCGCTGGACGGTGAAATGAACGAACGCGTGCTGCTGCACCGCCAGCGGCGCCCTGATGACTGGGGATTGATCGAAGAGCCCCTGGCCCTGGCCGCGGTATTGCGCGCCGAAGCGGCCGGAGGGCGCTGCCTGCTGGTGGATTGCCTGACCCTGTGGCTTACCAACCTGCTGATGCTCGAAGACGACCAGCGCCTGGCCGAGGAGCGTGATGCGCTGCTGGCCTGCCTGGAACAGCTGCCGGGCACGGTCATCCTGGTCAGTAACGAAACCGGCCTGGGCGTGGTGCCCATGGGCGAACTGACCCGGCGCTATGTCGACCTGGCTGGCTGGCTGCACCAGGCCGTGGCCGAACGCTGTCAGCGCGTGGTGCTGACCGTGGCCGGCCTGCCCCTAATGCTCAAAGGACCTGCAATATGAACCAAGCCTGGTGGCGTGACGCCTGCCAACCCCTCGACAACGCCGCCATGGATCAGGCCCGCGCCCGTCAGCAGCAGCTGACCAAACCTGCCGGTTCGCTCGGCCAGCTGGAAGGCCTGGCCATTCAGCTGGCTGGCCTGCAGGGGCGTGAGCGGCCAATGCTGGATCACGCCGCAATCAGCATTTTTGCCGGTGACCACGGTGTGGTCGAGGAAGGCATCTCGGCCTACCCGCAAGCGGTGACCGGGCAGATGCTGCGCAACTTCGTCGGCGGTGGCGCGGCGATCAGCGTGCTGGCGCGCCAGCTGGGGGCGAGCCTGGAAGTGGTCGACCTGGGTACCGTCGACCCGCACCTGGAATTGCCTGGCGTTCGCCATCTGCGCCTTGGCGCCGGTACCGCCAACTTCGCCCGCCAGCCGGCGATGACTGAAGGCCAGCTGCAGGCCGCCCTGCAGGCCGGTCGCGAGAGTGCCCTGCGCGCCGCCGAACAGGGCGCGCAGCTGTTCATCGGTGGCGAGATGGGGATTGGTAACACCACGGCCGCCGCCGCCCTGGCCAGCGTCTTGCTGGGCTGCCCGCCGGCTGAGTTGAGTGGCCCGGGTACCGGTCTGGACCATGCAGGGGTGCGGCACAAGGCCGAGGTCATCGAGCGGGCGCTGAGCCTGCATGGCCTCGGCGACAAGGAACCCTTGCAGGCGCTGGGCTGTGTCGGTGGTTTCGAAATCGCGGCCCTGGCCGGTGCCTACATTGGCTGCGCGCAAGCAGGTATCGCGGTGCTGGTGGACGGCTTCATCTGCAGCGTCGCCGCGCTGCTGGCGGTGCGCCTCAACCCACAGTGCCGGGCCTGGCTGCTGTTCGCCCATCAAGGCGCAGAGCCTGGGCACAAAGCCCTGCTCGACGCGTTGCAGGCCGAGCCATTGCTGGCACTGGGGCTGCGCCTGGGCGAGGGCAGTGGGGCTGCCCTGGCCGTGCCGCTGTTGCGCCTGGCCTGTGCGCTGCACGGGCAGATGGCGACCTTCGCCGAGGCAGCAGTAGCGGACCGCCCGGCATGATCCTCGACCTGCTGCGCCATGGTGAAACGGAGCAGGGCGGCCTGCGTGGCAGCCTTGATGATGCCCTGACCGACAAAGGCTGGGCGCAGATGCGTGACGCCGTGGCCGTGGCCGGCCCGTGGGAGGTGCTGGTCAGTTCGCCGTTGCAGCGCTGTGCGCTTTTTGCCGAGGAACTGGGTAAGCAGCTAAGGCTGCCCGTACAGCGTGAAGCGGCATTGCAGGAGCTGCATTTTGGCGACTGGGAGGGCCGTACTGCGGCGCAGATCATGGAGGACCAGGCGGACGCGCTGGGGCGTTTCTGGGCGGACCCATACGCGTTTACACCGCCCAATGGCGAGCCGGTCGAGGCGTTCGCCGGGCGTGTGCTGGCCGCTGTCGAGCGCCTGAGCCGTCAGCATTCTGGCAAGCGGGTGCTGCTGATCACCCATGGTGGCGTGATGCGTCTGTTGCTGGCGCGTGCCCGTGGCTTGCCGAGGGCGCAGTTGCTGCAGGTCGAAGTCGGCCACGCCGCGTTGATGCGACTGCTGCCGGGTGACGACGGCCAGTGGGTGGAGGGGCGCTGAGATGTTGCCGTTGTGGATCGCCTTGCAGTTTCTCAGCAGCCTGCCGGTGAGTTTGCCGGGCATGCCGGCGCCGCGCGAGGCGGGGCGTTCGCTGCTGTGGTACCCGCTGGTCGGGTTGTTGTTCGGCCTGCTGCTGTGGCTGGCCAGCCATTTCCTGCAGGGCACGCCGGCGCCGCTGCACGCGGCCCTGCTGCTGACGTTGTGGGTGTTGCTCAGTGGCGCCTTGCATCTGGATGGCCTGGCGGATAGCGCCGACGCTTGGCTGGGCGGTTTCGGTGACCGCGAACGCACCCTGCTGATCATGAAAGACCCGCGTAGCGGGCCGATTGCCGTGGTCACCCTGGTGCTGGTGCTGTTGCTGAAGTTTTGCGCCTTGTGGGTGCTGGTCGAGCAGGGCATTGGCGTGCAGTTGCTGTTGGCACCGCTGATCGGGCGGGCGGCGATGCTCGGGCTGTTCCTGAGTACGCCTTATGTGCGACAGGGCGGTTTGGGGCAGGCGCTGGCCGAGCACCTGCCCCGGCGTGCGGCCGGGTGGGTGCTGTTGGGCTGTGCGCTCTTCTGCCTGGTCCTGGGTGGATGGACCGTGGTGGCGGCATTGGCGGTGTTTGCCTGGTTGCGGCAATTGACGTGCCGACGCCTGGGCGGGACTACCGGCGATACTGCTGGTGCAATGCTGGAGTTGCTCGAACTGACCGTGGTGCTGGGGTTGGCATTGGGCCTCTGAGCCTTTGACAAGGACGTAGGGCCCTGTAATTGGGCCGCTTTGCGGCCTGATCGCTGGCAAGCCAGCTCTCATGGAACTGCACATAACTCATTGAATTAGCAGGGACACTGTGGGAGCGGCTTTAGCCGCGAACACCGGCGCAGCCGGTGCCATGCACCGCGTTGGATGCTTCGCGGCTGAAGCCGCTCCCACAGGGATCGCGCAATCCCTGAGTTCTGCGCAGTACTAGTGGAAGCTGGCTTGCCGGCGATGGGCTGCGTAGCAGCCCCATTAACGCTGACTCACAGGCATCAGGGTAATCTAGAAAACTCTTGCAACACACATGACGCGGGTATATACACGTATCCATGCTGACCAGTGAATGTATCTGCACCCACTTGCGTCGTGCCGCCCGCGGGGTGAGCCGGCATTACGACGAGGCCCTTGCCCGCTTTGGGATCAATGTCGCCCAGTTTTCCCTGTTGCGTCATCTGCAACGGCTCGACCGTCCCAGTATCACTACCCTGGCAGAGGCCATGGGCCTGGAACGCAGTACCCTGGGCCGCAACCTGCGGGTGCTGGAGTCTGAAGGGCTGGTGGCCTTGGTCGATGGCGATGACCAGCGCAACCGCGTGGTGCTGCTGACCGAGGCCGGTACCCAGCTGTTGCGTGCGGCCCACCCGGCCTGGGAACAGGCACAGGCCGAGCTGGTGGAGCGGCTGGGGGCAGGGCAGCGGGATGAACTGGTGCGTTTGCTGAACCAACTGGCTTGAATTGATACGACTATAAGCGGGTATATACCCGTAAACCTTGCGATGTGCTGGAGATAACGACAATGACTTCGGTGTGGCGAACCAGCGGGTGGGTATTGATGGGGGCAGCGTTGATCCTGGCGCTATCCTTGGGTGTGCGGCATGGCTTCGGCCTGTTCCTGGCTCCGATGAGCGCCGACTTCGGCTGGGGGCGTGAGGTATTCGCTTTCGCCATTGCCTTGCAGAACCTGATCTGGGGGCTGGCGCAACCGTTCGCCGGCGCCCTGGCCGACCGCCTGGGCGCGGCACGGGTTGTGATCATTGGCGGCATTCTCTACGCTGCCGGGTTGGTGCTGATGGGCATGGCCGACTCGGCCTGGTCATTGTCGCTGAGCGCCGGCTTGCTGATTGGCATCGGTCTGTCCGGCACCTCGTTCTCGGTCATCCTCGGCGTGGTCGGGCGTGCGGTGCCGGCGGAGAAACGCAGCATGGCCATGGGCATTGCCAGCGCTGCCGGTTCTTTCGGCCAGTTCGCCATGTTGCCGGGCACCCTCGGCCTGATCCAGTGGCTAGGCTGGTCCGCGGCATTGCTGGTGCTGGGTCTGATGGTGGCGCTGATCGTGCCCTTCGTCGGCCTGCTGCGCGACCGCCCGCTGCCCACACATGGTGCTGAACAGACCTTGGGCCAGGCCCTGCGCGAGGCGTGCTCGCACTCCGGTTTCTGGTTGTTGGCGCTGGGCTTCTTCGTTTGTGGTTTCCAGGTGGTGTTCATTGGCGTGCACCTGCCGGCCTACCTGGTCGACCAGCACCTGGCCGCGACCACCGGCACCACGGTGCTGGCGCTGGTAGGCCTGTTCAATATCGTCGGTACCTTCACCGCCGGCTGGCTGGGCGGACGCATGTCCAAGCCGCGACTGCTGACTGGGTTGTACCTGTTGCGTGCGGTAGTGATCGTGCTGTTCCTCTGGGCGCCGGTGACCGAATTCAGTGCTTATCTGTTCGGTATCGCCATGGGCCTGCTCTGGCTGTCCACGGTGCCACTGACCAATGGCACCGTGGCTACGGTGTTCGGTGTGCGCAACTTGTCCATGCTTGGCGGTATCGTCTTCCTGTTCCACCAGCTGGGCGCTTTCCTGGGCGGCTGGTTGGGCGGGGTAGTGTATGACCGCACCGGCAGCTACGACCTGATCTGGCAGGTTTCCATCCTGCTGAGTCTGCTGGCCGCCGCCCTCAACTGGCCCGTGCGCGAACGCCCGGTTGCCCGCCTGCAGGCCCAGGCGGCATGAACCGCAACCTGGCTCGGGGGCTACTGGTCGTCGTTGCCCTGTTGCTGCTGGCGCTGGCGTGGTGGGGCTGGCACAAGGGCGGGATGGCGTTGATGCAACTGGGCATGAGTGTTTGTTAGGCGCTAACCTGCAAGTTCAAGGATTGTCTTGCGGGAGAAACGAGTCATGCGTGCACATTGGTTGACGATGCCGGTGCTGGCCCTGCTTGCCAGCGCCTCGAGCTGGGCTGCCGATTGCCCGGCGTTGTTGCAGGGTAGCCTGCCGGAGCTGCGTGGCAAGGGGCAGGTTGACCTGTGCGAGCGCTTTGCCGGCAAGCCGCTGGTGGTGGTCAACACGGCCAGTTACTGCGGTTTCGCGCCCCAGTTCGAGGGGCTTGAGGCGACATACAAGGAATATCACGAGCAAGGCCTGGAAATGCTTGGTGTGCCGTCCAATGATTTCAAACAGGAGGATGCCGACAGCGAGAAGACGGCCAAGGTCTGTTATGCCAACTATGGTGTCACTTTCACCATGACCAAGACACAGGCGGTTCGGGGCGCGGATGCGATTCCGCTATTCGCGGAACTGGCCAGCCAGAGCAGTGCGCCGAAGTGGAATTTCTACAAGTACGTGGTAGACCGCAAGGGCAAGGTGATTGGCAACTTCTCCAGCCTGACCAAGCCGGCTGATCCAGCGTTCCGGGCAGCCATCGAAAAGGCCATTGCCTCCCAGCCATAACCTGGCTGCTCTTGCTCTTGCTCTTGCTCTTGCTCTTGCTCTTGCTCTTGCTCTTGCTCTTGCTTCGGCTTTTGCTTCTAAGCGCGCGATAGTTCAGGCGCCGCCGATTGCGACTTCAGGAGGCCGAGCGAAGGGACTGCGGAGGGAGGTGACGGGCATGGATGCCCGTCAAGCGCTGAGGCCCCATGGATGGGGCTTGCAGCG
>NZ_NEJR01000035.1:0-14495 GCF_002113165.1 Pseudomonas sp. B19(2017) | reverse complement strand
ACAGAATTTCTTGACGACCATAGAGCATTGGAACCACCTGATCCCATCCCGAACTCAGTAGTGAAACGATGCATCGCCGATGGTAGTGTGGGGTTTCCCCATGTGAGAGTAGGTCATCGTCAAGATTCATTTCGCAAAACCCCTATCTGCGCATGCAGGTAGGGGTTTTGTCTTTAAGTAGGAACTACAGAGATTCGCAGGCACGTCCGAGGGACGGGCCAGCACACAGAATTTCTTGACGACCATAGAGCATTGGAACCACCTGATCCCATCCCGAACTCAGTAGTGAAACGATGCATCGCCGATGGTAGTGTGGGGTTTCCCCATGTGAGAGTAGGTCATCGTCAAGATTCAAATCCAAAGCCCCTGTCTGCGATGCAGACAGGGGCTTTGTCTTTCTGGGCAAAAATCCCAGGCATACACGGTCCCTGTGGGAGCGGGCATGCCCGCGAACACCGGCGCAGGCGGTGCCATCCACCGCGGTGTCTGTTTCGCGGGCGCGCCCGCTCCCACACCGATCGCGACACAAGGCCACTCCTACAAGTACCACGCATCAGTGGTCAGAACTGATAGCTGACCGTGGCGCTGACATTGCGCTCTTCACCCATATAGCAGTAGTTCAGGCTGGCACACGAGGTGATGTAGCTTTCATTGGTAAGGTTATTGGCGTTCAGGCGTACATCCACTCCTTGGAGGCCGATCTTGCCCAGGTCATAGCCGATCGAGGCGTCGAACAGGGTATAGGAAGGCACCTTCATGCTGTTTTCCGCATCCACCCAGCTATACCCCACATATCGCACCCCACCGCCCAAACGCAGGCCATCCAGTGCTCCCTGGCGGAAGTTGTAGTCAGCCCACAGCGAGACCATCTGTTTCGGTGCCTGGGTTGGCGAATTGCCCTTGTTGTCCATGTTGCTCGACACCAGGCTGGGCATCGACTTGGCGTACTCAATATCGGTAAAGGTATAGCCACCCAATAGCTTCAGGCTGTCGGTCAGTTGCACGTGGGCCTCCAGCTCCAGCCCTTGTGAGCGCACTTGCCCTACCGGGCGATAGAAGTCCTCGTCAGGCTGCTTCGAAGCCAGGTTGTCCTGCTCGATACGGAATACCGACGCGGTGAACAGGTTGTCGCTACCCGGTGGCTGATACTTGATGCCGGCCTCCCATTGGGTGCCCTCGGTCGGTGCCAGAGGGCGGCCTTCCTGGTCGGACACGGTATTGGGATTGAACGACTCCGAGTAGCTGACATAAGGCGCGATCCCGTTTTCGAACAGGTAGAGCACCCCGGCGCGGGTAGTGAATCTGGAGCGCTGGTCACTGGCCTTGGTGTTGCTGTCGCGATTCTCCTCGGACACCCTGACCCAGTCCTGGCGCAGCCCCAGGGAAAAGCGCCACTGGTCCAGCTCCACCAAGTCCTGCATGTAGGCGCCCGTTTGCTGCAAACGCCGCTGATAGCGGTTCTCGCCCAGCACCTGAAGGTTGCCATTGCCGTACTGTGGGTTGCCGGCATCCAGCGGGTCGACTGAGCCATAACGCCAGGCCACGTCGGCCTTGCGTCGCTGGTAGTCGGCGCCCAGCAGCAGGGTGTGTTTGGCTACCCCGGTGAAGAATTCCGCCTGCAGCATGTTGTCGATGATGTACGAATGCAGGCGTTCGTCGCCGCCGGTATAGGCGCGGTTGAGGATATTACTGTCGGCGTCCGCCCAACCCGCGGAGTACACCTGGTCCATCGACACATCGGAGTCCTGGTAGCGGAAGTTCTGTCGTGCGGTGAACACATCGTTGAAGCGATGCTCGAACTGGTAGCTGAAGGATTGTTGGGTGCGCTCGTAGTTGTCGATACCCGGCTCGCCTTCGAAGAAGTGGTCCGACAGGCGCAAGCCGTTGCGCTTGTGCAGCATGCCGCCTGCAGGGTTGCCGCCGTGGTAGCCGCCGTTGGGGTCATGTTGCAGGTAGGCCTGCAAGGTGAGCGAGGTGTCCTCGCTGAAGTCGATGCTGATGGCCGGCGCAATGGCGTAGCGTTCTTCCTTGTTGTGGTCGAACTGGGTGTCGGACGCATCCGCCAGCCCTGTCAGGCGATAAGCGATACGCTTGTCCTCGTCCACAGGGCCGCTGAAGTCGAAACCCATGCCACGCTGGCCTTGGGTACCGACTGTGGCCTGGACCTGACGGAAGGGGGTGTACAGCGGCTTCTTGGTGGTCAGTGCCACCAGGCCTCCTGGCGAGCTACGGCCATACAGTACCGAAGACGGTCCCTTGAGAATATCGATGCGCTCAAGGAAGTACGGGTCCACCTGCATGGTGCTGTAGGTGCCGTTGTCTCCCATCGACTTGAGCCCGTCGACGTAAATGTTGTCCACCGAGCCGTCGTTGAAGCCACGCATGGCCACATAGTCATAACGACGGGTCGCACCGTAGGGGTTGGTCAGCACCCCAGGTGTGTAGCGCATGGCTTGGGCAACGGTTTGTGAGCCCTGGTCCTCCATCTGTTGACGGGTAACCACCGAAACCGATTGTGATGTTTCAAGCAAAGGCATGCTGGTCTTGGTCGCCACCTGGCTGTGGGTGGCGTTGTAGCCCTCCATGCTGCCCAATGCATTGCCAAGGGTGAAGCTACGGATATCGGTATCTGGTAATGACACGGCGGCGCCCTGAGGTTGTGCCTGCAGCACGTAGCTGCGGCCGTCCTGGCTGAGCGCTTCCAGGCCGCTACCGTTGAGCAACTGGCGCAGTGCCTGATCGGTGGGGTACTGCCCCTGCAGGCCGTTAGACTGCAAGCCCTGGGTGAGCTGGGGTGTGCTCGACAGGGTGATGCCAGCCTGGCGGGCGAACTGGTTGAGAACGTCATCCAGCTGACCGGCCGGGATCGCGAAGTGGTGGCTCACCTGGGCCGTTTCAGCGGCTATGGACAATTGCGGGATGGCTGTCAGACCCAAGGCGGTGCCGAACAGGGCAGCCCGGACTGCATTTCGCAGAATTGCTGATTGCAAGACAGGTCGAAAACCATTCGCATTGATGATGCGCGCGTGCACGGGGGCGGTAGGCATGAGAGGTCCGTTGAAGTGTGAGGGCAGAAGGTATCGCTTACTGTCCTAGCCGGACCGGCATTCAAAACCCGTCAAAAAAATTTATTGGGGCCGCTACGCGCCCCATCGCCGGCAAGCCAGCTCCCACAGGTATTGCATAGCCGTCAGGCCTTGTGCGATTCCTGTCAGATCAAGCCAGCCTTTCCACGCGAACCCACCAGCGTGTACGTTGGCGAAGCCGCACCGGCAGCGTCCGTGGCAGCAGCTGTAGCAGTTGTTCCGGGTCTCCGAGGCGGAACACGCCCGACAGCCGTAAATCAGCAATATCGTCACTGCAGCTCAGGTAGCCATGGCGATAACGGCTGACCTGAGAGAGGAAATCGAACAGGCGCATGTTCCGGGTGACGATCAGCCCCTCGGTCCAGGCCATCGCGTCCATGTCCACCTGCGCGAGCCAGTGCGCGCCCTGGGCGTCCAGGCGCCAGTTCTGGCCGCTTTCGATCCATTGCAGCTGGCCATTGCCAGGCCTGTGTATCGCGACCCGACCATGGCTGACACTGACCCGCGTGCAGTCGCTGTCCTGGCGTGCCACAAAGCGCCCTTCGAACCCTTCCAGTAACGCGTCACGCGTTTGTACAAGCAAGGGATGCTCAGGGCTGCAGGTAATCATCAATTCCCCCTGCAGCAGGCGGACCAGGCGCTGCTGGCCATTGAAGGCCAGGTCCACGGCACTGCGGGTGTTGAGTTGCATCAGCGAGCCATCGGGAAGCGCGAAGCTGCGCCGTTCGCCCGTGCCGGTGGCGTAGTCCGATGCCCAGGCGGTGACCGCATCCACGTCTTTGCCCAGCCATGTCGCCGTCCCCACCATGGCAACGCCGCCGAGCAACTTCAGTGCCTGCCGTCGATGCAGGCGGCGCTGGCTGGTCTCTAGCGTCTGCAGGGCCAGCCCGGCACCGGGGATGGCGCGCAGGTCGAGGTCCTGATGCAGGTGCATCACCCTTTGCCAGGCCTGTTCGTGTTCGTGGCGGGCATTGCGCCATTGCCTGCACCGTTGCTGCACGGCAGGGTCATGCCCGTTCTCGCGCAGCCTGAGCATCCACTGGATGGCCTGCTTGACCGCTGTTGCGCCAGGCTGTGTGGCGGTCATCGCGTCAGCACTCGTCTGCGTAGCGCAGCAGGTAGCAATGGTAGAGCGCATCGGCAATGTAGCGCTCCACGGTACGCACCGAGATACCCAACTGGTCGGCGATGGCCTGGTGCTTCAGCCCCTCGCACTGGGCCAGCAGGAATGCGCGGCGAACCATGGGCTTGAGGCCGTCGAGCATGCGCGCGATGCGTTCCAGCAATTCCAGCAGCAGCTCACGGGTTTCGGCCGAGGGGGCCTGTGCTTCCGGCACATTCGCCAGTGCCTCGAGGTAGGCCCTTTGCAGTTCCTCGCGCCGCCAGTGGTCAATCACCAGCCCACGGGCGACCGTACGCAGGAAGGCCCGTGGCGTGTTCAATTGCAGGTGTTCGCGACGCTGCAGCAGGCGCACGAAGGTATCCTGGGCCAGGTCTGCGGCATCGGCTGCGTTGCCCAGCTTGCTGCGTAGCCAGGCATGCAACCAGCCGTGGTGGTCACTGTAGAGCGTTTGCACGGAATCGTTGCTTGGCATGGGTGAGGGCGCTGCCATCAAAGGACATGAATGATAATTAGTCTCATTGTTGGTGGGCCCCGGTCAATTTGCAACCCATCCGACTGCGCCGTGCGCGCAGTCACTACCTGCTAGCGCCTCAGTTGCGTGTCCAGATACTTGCGGATTACCCGCGATCCGCTATTCAAGTGCCGTTCCAGCACCGCTACTGCTTCGTCCACCTGTTTGTCGCTAGCCGCATTCACCAGTGCGTTGTGATCGTCCTGGGTGAGCTTGCCCAGGCCCATCGACGAAAGATGAAACCGCAGGAAACGCTCTTCCTCGTTCAGTTCGTCCTCGATCAGGCGTAGCAGTTTCTTGTTCGGTGCCTTGTTGTACAACGACATGTGGAACAGGCGATTGAGGCGGCCGATTTCGGCGTGGCGGGTTTCGTTCTCCAGTTGCTGGATATACCCGCGGGCGCTGGCAATGTCGCTGGCATCGAGCAGCGGAATGGACTGGCGCAGCGCCTCGGACTCGAGCAGCACGCGCAGGGCATAAGTGTCCACCGCGTCCTCGCCGATCAATGGCGCAACCACCGCGCCCTTGTGCATTTCCACCTTCAGCAGCGATTGCGCTTCGAGCTGGCGCAGGGCCTCGCGCACGGGCATGCGGCTGACGCCGAACAAGGTGGCGAGTTCTTGTTGTCGCACGGCAGTACCTGGGGGCAAGCGGCCATCAAGAATGGCACTGCGCAGGCGTTCTTCGATCACGCTACGGGCCTGGTGCGGTAACAGCTGTTCGCTGGCCAGCACATTGCTCAATTTGATTTTCTCGGGCACGCGACGTCTGCCTCAACGATGACTAAAGTTGGATCCAATGACACTAGTAATAGCTCCTGGGGGTGTCAAACCAGCACCCACACTGGGACGGGCGCCCCAAAAAGCGCGGCTATGGTGGATGAAGTCGCCGGTCAAAGGAAGCGACCTATAGAAGGTTATAACCATAAAGTGTAGTTCGACTGACAAGCGGGTGCGTGATTGCAGGGTGCCATTGTGTTTTGCGGTGCCAAGCCGCACCATCGCTGCTTTCGACTGGCCGGAACAGGGCTTCGCAGTGGCGATATCCTGGATGCTCAAAGCCGTAGTGCAACGTGCCTGCCTTGCTGCGCTGCTGGGCAGCCTACTGCTGGGCGGCTTGCATGCGGATTGGGACTTTTCCCAGATCAGCCGCAAATCGCAGGCCCTGTATGGCCAGCTAGGCGCCGGGCAGGGCCGTATCGATGCCTGGCAGAACCTGATGGCCACGCAGAAGCAGGGTACGGAGCTTGAACGGTTGCAGGTGGTCAACCGATTCTTCAACCAGCAATTGCGCTATGTCGAGGATATCGACCTGTGGCATGAGGTCGATTATTGGGCTACGCCGGTGCAGGCGCTGATCAAAGGCGCAGGGGATTGTGAGGACTACGCCATCGCCAAATATTTCAGCCTGCGGCGCATGGGGATCCCCGCCGAAAAGCTGCGCATCACCTACGTCAAGGCGCTGCGGCAGAACCGTGCGCACATGGTCCTGACCTATTATTCAAGCCCACAGGCCCAGCCGTTGGTGCTCGACAGCCTTATGGATGCCATCAAGCCAGCCAGCCAGCGTACCGACCTGCTTCCGGTGTACGCCTTCAATGGTGAGGGTTTGTGGCTGACCGGTGCCGCTGGCAACAAGAAGGTCGGCGATACCAAGCGGCTGTCACGCTGGCAGGATTTGCTGAAAAAAATGCAGGCCGAAGGGTTTCCGGCCGAGCCGGTTTACTGAAGGAGCACAGATGTCACTGTTCAAACAATTGCTGTTGGCCATTTGCCTGTTCCTGGTGGTCGCCTTCAGTGGCAGCTTCATGGTTAGCCTGGAAAGCTCGCGCAACCAGTACGTCAACCAGCTGCGCTCGCACGCCCAGGATGCGGCGACCGCGCTGGCGCTGTCTTTGACGCCGAATATCGACGACCCGGCGATGGTCGAACTGATGGTCAGTTCGATTTTCGACAGTGGCTACTACTCAAGCATCAAGGTCGTCGATCTGAGCTCCAATGCCGTGCTGGTGGAGCGCCATGCCGAGCCGGACCCCGGCGGAGTACCGCGCTGGTTCGTGCACCTGATTGGCCTGGAAGCCGCCGGTGGTGATGCCATTGTCAGCCGCGGCTGGCAGCAGGCCGCACGCGTTGAAGTGATCAGCCACCCGATGTTCGCCATCGCCAAACTTTGGCAAAGCGCCTTGGGCAGCTTGGGTTGGTTGATGCTGTGTGGCGCGGCCAGTGCCATACTCGGCGCCTTGCTTCTGCGTCGCCAGCTGCGGCCGCTGGACTACATGGTCGAGCAATCGCATGCCATTGCCCGCCGCGAATTCCTCAGCTTGCCCGAGTTACCGCGTACGCCGGAGTTGCGCCGGGTGGTGCAGGCGATGAACCAGATGGTCGAGAAGCTCAAGGCACTGTTCACCGAGCAGGCCGAGCGCAGTGAGCGGCTGCGTGCCGAGTCCTACCAGGACAGCCTGACCGGGCTGTCCAACCGCCGCTATTTCGAGATGCAACTGAATACCCGGGTTAGCAACCTGGAAGAAGCGCGCGCCGGCTACCTGCTGTTGCTGCGGGTCCAGGGGCTGGCGGGGTTGAACGCCCGCCTTGGCGGGCAGCGCACCGACCAGTTGCTACAGGCCGTGGGCGAGCAGTTGCGGCGCACCTGTGCCAGCTACCCGGAAACCAACGACCTGATTTCCCGCAGCCGTGGCGGGGAGTTTGCCGTGCTGGCGCCGGGCATGGTGCATGAAGAGGCGGTGCAACTCGCCCAGGCCCTGGAGGCGACCCTGCATAGCCTGCACGAAACCGGCGCCAGTGATATCGACCCGGTTGCCTGCATCGGTCTTGCTCCCTACAGCCCTGGGGATGCACCGCAGGCGCTGCTCAAGCTCGCCGACGAAGCCCTGGCCCGCGCCGAGAACCAACCGACGCCGGGTTGGGTATGCCTCGAGCAGGGCGTGGCCGCAGTCGCCGCGGACAGCCAGCATGCCTGGCACGATCGGCTCGACCAGGCGTTCATCGGCGGGCATTTCGAGTTGTTCTTCCAGCCTGTGGTGGATTGCGGCACTGCGCAGCGGGTACTGCACCACAAGGTGATTTCGCGTTTGCAGGATGGCCAAGGCGAGGCGCTGCAGGCGGGCCGCTTCCTGCCCTGGCTGGAGCGTTTCGGCTGGATGTCGCGGCTGGACCTGCTGGTGCTGGAGAAGGTACTTGCACATCTGCGCGGGCATGACCAGGTGCTGGCGCTTAACCTGTCAGCTGCTACCTTGGCCGATCCCAAGGCTCTGCAGCGTATCTTCGAACTGCTGGGCCAGAATACGGCGCTGGGGCCGCGCCTGATTTTCGAAATTGGTGAAGAACAACTGCCCGAGCAGTCTGCCCTGGAGCAACTGACGCGGCGCTTGCACGCGCTTGGCTTCGGCCTGGCGCTGCAACGCTTTGGTGGGCGCTTCAGCATGATTGGCAACCTGGCGCATCTGGGCCTGGCGTACCTGAAGATAGATGGCAGCTACATCCGCAACATTGACCATGAGCAGCACAAGCGGCTGTTCATCGAAGCGGTCCAACGGGCGGCACACAGCATCGACGTGCCGCTGATTGCCGAGCGGGTCGAGACTGAAGGGGAGCGCTCGGTATTGCGGGAGATGGGTGTGAGCGGGATTCAGGGGCAGTTGGTGGGTGAGCCGGCGCCCTGGCGCTAAAATACGCTCGAGGTGGGAGCAACTGTCTTGCTCAATTTCTAAACGCTGGCGCGATCCCTGTGGGAGCGGGCAAGCCCGCGAACACCGGCGCAGCCGGTGCCAGCCACCGCGTCGCCTGCTTCGCGGGCTTGCCCGCTCCCACAGGGGACGGCGCAGTCCCGAGGTTCACGCTGTACCTGTGGGGCTTGCCGGCGATAGGGCCAGGGCGGCCACTGAATAAAGACAGTGGCCAGGATCATCAACGCTCGCGCAGCGCTTCCGAACGCGCCTTCATGATTGGCTTGAGCAGGTAGCTCATGATGGTCTTCTTGCCGGTCATGATATCCACCGTCGCCACCATCCCCGGAATGATCAGCAGCGGCTTCTCGTCAGTGCCCAGGTGGCTGCGATCGGTGCGCAGCTTGATCAGGTAGTAAGTGGTCTTCTTGTCTTCGTCGGTGATGGTGTCGGCACCGATCTGCTCCAGCTTGGCCTTCAGCCCACCATAGATGGTGTAGTCATAGGCCGTGAACTTGACGGTCGCTTCCTGCCCCGGGTGCAGGAAGGCGATGTCCTTGGGCAGGATCTTCGCCTCGATGACCAGCGTATCGTCCAGTGGCACTACTTCGAGAATATCGCTGCCAGGCTGGATCACCCCGCCAATGGTGTTCACCAGCAGTTGCTTGACGATACCGCGCACCGGTGAAGTGACCATGGTGCGGTTTACCCGGTCGTCCAGGGCCTTGCTGGTTGCGGTGGCCTTGTTCAACTCGGTGCGCGCTTCGTTCAGCTGGGTCAGCGCTTCGCTGCGGAATTTGCCGCGGGTTTCTTCAATCTTGCTTTGCACCTCGCGGATGGCCGCCTCGGCACGCGGAATCGCCAACGCGGTGGAATCCAGCTGGCCGCGGTTCTCCACTTCGGCGCGGCGCAGGCGCAGCACTTCAACCTGGGAGATCGCGCCGGTGGCCACCAGTGGCTCGGACATGTTGATCTCCTTGCGCAGCAGTTCCAGGCTGTTGGCGTACTGGGCACGTTTCGAACTGTATTCACGCAGTTCCTGCTGGCGCTGTACCAGCTGCTGTTGCAGGCCACCAATCTCGTCCTGCAGTTGCTGGCGCCGGCTCTGGTACAGCGACTCTTCACTGGCCGCCTGGCTGGGTGCGGCCTTGCGAAGCGCCTCGTCGATCTTCAGCGGGCTGTCATCGACCTCGGCACTCAGGCGCTCGACGCGCAAGGCCATGGCCAGGCGGTCGGCCTCGGTTTCGCCCACATTGGAGGCAAAGCGGGTTTCATCCAGGCGCAGCAACGGCTGGCCCACTTCGACGATCTGCCCTTCCTTGGCGAAGATCTCCGCGACGATGCCGCCCTCCAGGTTCTGGATCTTCTGCACCTTGGACGACGGAATGGCCTTGCCTTCGCCGCGCGTAACTTCGTCGATGGGCGCGACGCTGGCCCACACGATCAGGAACACGAAGAACAGGATCACGCCCCAGATGGTCAGCCGCACGACCCGCGGTGCATCCTCGATCAGGGCCTTGTTGACCTCAGGCAGCGGCTGGCCGCCCAGTGAGTCGGAACCTTTGAAATAGCGTCGCAGGCCATCCTTGAATTGCCCCACATCCAGCTTATGCAACACTGATCTGCCCCTTCTTCAGCGCATCCATGACCGCGGCTTTCGGGCCGTCGGCGACAATCTGCCCGCGATCGATCACGATCAGCCGGTCCACCAGCGACAGCAGCGAAGCTCGGTGCGTGACCAGCAGCACCGTCTTGCCTTCCACCACCGCCTGCAGCCGCTGCTTGAGGCGTTCTTCACCGGTGTTGTCCATGGCGCTGGTCGGTTCGTCCAGCAGCAGGATCTGCGGGTTTAGCAACAGCGCACGGCCCAGGGCGACGTTCTGCCGCTGGCCACCTGACAGGTTCTGCCCGCGTTCACCCACTTGCAGCTCGTAGCCGTCCGGGTGCAACCGGGCGAACTCATGCACGCCTGCCAGCTCGGCAGCCTGCAGAATCAACTCATCCTCGATGTAGCGGGCTCCGCTGACCAGGTTATCGCGCAGGGTGCCGGCCAGCAGCTGGATATCCTGGGGCACGTAGCCGATGTTGTGGCGCAGTTCGCTGACATCGATCTGGCGAATGTCCACGCCATCGACCAGCAGCGAGCCGCCATCGGCCTCGTACAGGCCGACAATGAGCTTGGCCAGCGAGCTCTTGCCCGAGCCACTGCGGCCGATAATGCCCACCTTCTCTCCGGGGCGAATGGTCAGGTTGATGTTCTTGAGAGCCTGGTTCTGCTGGTTCGGGTAGGTGAAATCGACCCCGCGGAACTCGACGCTGCCCTGTAACACCCTGCGGCTCAGCGGGCGTTCTTCGAAGTTGCGCTCTTGCGGCAGCTCCATCATGTGGTCGGTGGAGACCATGGTCACCTTGGCCTGCTGGTAGCGGGCGAGCAGGCCGTTGAGCTGGCCCAGCGGGCCGAGGGCGCGGCCGCTGAGCATGTAACAGGCCACCAGGCCGCCCATGCTCAGGTTGCCGTCGATGATCAGGTACACGCCAACGCAGATCATTGCCACGCCTGCCAGTTGCTGGATCAGTAGGGTGATGTTCATCGCAAGGCTCGACAGCACCTTCACCCGCAGTTCCAGGCGGCTTAGCGTGCCGAGGGTCTGCTCCCACATGTACTGGCGTTCGCTTTCGGCGTTATTGACCTTTACCGCATCCAGGCCGGCGAGGGTCTCGATCAGGCTGGACTGGCGCTCCGAGGCCAGGGCCATGGTCCGTTCCATGGTCGCCATCAATGGCCGTTGCAGGGCGTAACCGATACCCAGTGCCAGCGGGAAGGCGATGATCGGGATCCACACCAGATGCCCGCCAATGATGGCGATGACAATCAGGATCAGGATGGTGAACGGCAGGTCGATCAGGCTGGTCAGGGTCAGCGAGGCGAGGAAGTCACGCAGGCCCTGGAACTCGTGAATGTTCTGGGCAAAACTGCCGACCCTGGCCGGGCGGTACTTCATCGACATGCCGACGATGCGTTCGAACAGCGTTGCCGAAATGATCAGGTCGGTTTTCTTGCCGGCCAGGTCCAGGCACAAGCCACGCAGGCCCTTGAGGATCAGGTCGAAGATGTAGGCGCCGGCGATGCCAATGGCCAGCACCCAGAGGGTCGAAGTGGCCTGGTTGGGCACCACCCGGTCATATACGTTCATCACGAACAGCGGCGCGGCCAGGGCGATCAGGTTGATCACCAGGCTGGCGGCGATGGCGTCGATATATAACCACTTGCTGCGCAGCAAGGTATCGCGGAACCACGATTTCGCCCGCGGGATGAGGTTGCCGTGGTTGACGTCGAACTTGTGCTGTGGCTGGGCGAAGAACACTCGGCCACTGTAATCGCTCTGCAAGGCTTCGCGGCTGACATGCACTTCACCGCCATCGCTCTCGCTGAGCAGCAGGCGTGCGGTGTCTTCATTTTCCCAGCCCAGCAGGACGGCACTGCGGCCTTCCTTGAGCAGCAACATGGCCGGCATGGCGATGCTCGGGATCTGCTCCAGCTTGCGCTGTAGCAGGCGCCCCTGCAGGCCGGCCCGGGCGGCTGCACGGGGCAGCAGCTCGGGGCTCAGACGCTGGGCGGGCAGCGGCAGGCCGGTGGTCAGCATGACCCGGCTGGCAGGTTTCTGGTGCAGGACACACAGGCTCAGCAGACTATCCAGCAAGGGATCGTCATGCTGACTGCGTGGATCGTGGCTGAGTTGGACTCGACTGACTTCGGATTCCACGCGGCGCTCTCTTCATCCTTGTGGTGGGTGGGGCAGGTGTGCCGCCGTTCTGGCTGGCTCATCCTGGCGTTCAATGGTGCTGCCAGGCAGTGGTCCCGAGGGTTACGGCACCCTGACGCTTAAGCAACCGGCCAATGGTCGCCTTGAATCGGTATTGAGTAAACAACGGCCTTCATTCCTGCCGGGCGATGCTGGGTGGTGGGTGTTTCATTTTTGATCCAGTCAGCATCGAGGCCGAAGCTACTTTGCAGCATAGCCTGCTATCCGGCTGGCGACAGAGGTGCAGTTACCATCGCCGTGTAACTTTGTCAGGAAACAGGCGCTGACTTGTTGACGGTATTCTGCAGCTAATTAGTCAAAATTCATCTATTAGAAAGCAGGTCGCTGACAGTTTATGGCTTAAAACTGGCAATGCTTTCTCATATCAGGGCTGACAGTATTTGCGCACTCGTTCGCTATCCCATTGATTTACGGCAAATCGCAGTGCCGGTTTGTGCAGCGTTAGCGCTGTTGCCGCCATGAGCTGCCGTACGGCTGGCTCTGCCTGGCTTGGCGGCGACTGACTGGCTGTGTTCAGGCAAGGTTTGTGCTTGTTTCAAGGCCATGAGCCGGGCGCGCGAAAGTGGCCTGAATATTGACACCTGAACCTTTGGCGGCGCCGATGAACGGTTGCCGTTGTGCCATGTTGCAATTACCCAGATGTGGAAAAGGCGCTTTCGATGATGTACGACATTGGTCATCAAGAAACGCTTGGCTAAGGTTCAAATATCAATGTGACATTACATGACCAATTGTTTAGGATGGCATGTATAAGGTCAATAGTTTGGCAGTTAGTCAATTCCAAAAAGTTATAGACGGAATATTGACGTCAAAAACGTCAACGATCATCGACATAGTTCCGCCTGAGGTGGCTAACAAATGCCGCTCTGGCAGGGAAGTACCCATAGGGTCACACGGAGAGTCCAATGAGCAGCGTTGTAGCCATCGTCAAAAGTATTGTCGGCCAGGTTATTGCGGTATCCCCAGAGGGCATCCGGCGTGTTCTGATCGAAGGGGACCGCCTGCTGGCCGGTGAAGAAGTGCTCACTGGGCCGGGTGGCGCAGTTACTTTGGAGCTGGCCGATGGCCGTCTGCTCGACCTGGGTCGCGACAGCCAGTGGAGCGCTGATGCGCCGGAGAGCAGCGCCGACCTGAGCCGGGCGACTGCACAGGCCGCGCCGTCGGTGGAAGAGCTGCAACAGGCGATCGCCGCCGGTGTCGACCCGACTACCGAGCTTGAAGCGACTGCGGCTGGCCCATCGGCGGCGGGCGGTGGTGGCGCGCTGGGCGGAGGTCACAGCTTTGTCATGCTCGAAGAAACTGCGGGCCGGGTTGACCCTACCGTCGGCTTCCAGACTGAAGGGTTGGGCTTTGCCGCGGCGGCTGGTAATGAAGAGGTTGGCGTGCTGGACACCACCAGCAACAACCTGGTGCCTACACCGACGACGGAAACCAGCGTCGCTACTGATCTGGTGCTTGGCGCTACCCCTGCCATCAGCGAAGCGGGTGGCGTAATCGTCTATACCGCTACGGTTGGCCAAGCGCCGACTACCAACCTGGTGGTTACCCTGTCCAACGGTGCCGTGATCGTCATTCCGGCCGGGCAGACCACTGGTAGTGTCAACGTCGTGATCCCGGCGAACGATACTCCGTATATCGACGGTGGCCAGATTTCGGCGACCGTAACGGGCACCACCGGGGGTGGCGGGCTGACGGTGACAGTGCCGCAAACACCAGCGGTTACCCAGGTTACCGATACCATCGACACTACCACCGCAACCCTGACCGCTTCGCCAAGCGTGACAGAAGGTGGCGTGATCACCTACACCGTGACCCTGAGCAACCCGGCCCAGACCCCGGTTACCGTGACCCTGTCCAACGGCCAGACCATCACTATTGAGGCCGGCAAGACCCAGGGCAGTATCGACTTCCAGACCCCGGCCAACGATGTCTACAACAATGGCTCGACCGTCAGCACCACGATTACCGGCGCTACCGGCGGCAACTTCGAGCAGCTGACCCCGAACCCGATCCCGGCTCAGACCACGATCAATGATTCGGTCGACACCACCACCGCGACCCTGACCGCTTCGCCAAGCGTGACCGAAGGCGGTGTGATCACCTACACGGTGACCCTGAGCAACCCGGCCCAGACGCCGGTGACCGTGACCCTGTCCAACGGTCAGACCATCACTGTCGAAGCCGGCAAGACCCAGGGCAGTATCGACTTCCAGACCCCGGCCAACGATGTCTACAACAATGGCTCGACCGTCAGCACCACGATTACCGG
>NZ_NEJR01000034.1:0-16045 GCF_002113165.1 Pseudomonas sp. B19(2017) | reverse complement strand
ATATCCGAATTAGCCAAGAGTGTTCAAAAGACATTCTGGCAACAGAATTTCTTGACGACCATAGAGCATTGGAACCACCTGATCCCATCCCGAACTCAGCAGTGAAACGATGCATCGCCGATGGTAGTGTGGGGTTTCCCCATGTGAGAGTAGGTCATCGTCAAGATTCATTTCGCAAAACCCCTATCTGCGCATGCAGGTAGGGGTTTTGTCTTTGTGGCGCAAAAATCTCCAGCCCTACGCAATTCCCTGTGTGGGAGCGGGTGCGCCCGCGAAGCAGGCGACGCGGTGCATGGCACCGGCTGCGCCGGTGTTCGCGGCCACGGCCGCTCCCACAGGGCCCCGCGCAGCTCCCAAAACAATCATGAAATGTGCGTCATTTATGCCTGACGAATCACAGGTCAATGCTACGCTCGCGGAAATACTCAGCACGGATACCTACTATGGAAATGAACTGGCACCAGGCCCTGCAAGAGAGCCTGAGCTGGCTGGCAATCGCCTCGTTCATCACCCTCGTCTGCTTCACTGCAGCCGCCACACTGGCCGTACGTTGTACGCGCTGGGGCAGCCAGTTCTGGCAGCTTGCCGGGCCCTATTTCAGTTTCAGGCGCAGTTGGCGGCCGTTGCTGGTGTTCGCTCTGCTACTGGTACTGACGCTATTCTCGGTGCGCCTGAACGTGCTGTTCTCGTTCTGGTACAACGGTTTCTACAGCGCCCTGCAGGGCCTTGACCAAGCCGCCTTCTGGTACCTGCTAGGCGTCTTCGCGGTATTGGCCACTATCCATGTGCTGCGCTCACTGTTCACCTTTTATGTAAGCCAGGCGTTCAGCATCCAGTGGAGGGTCTGGCTGACCGAGCGCCTCACCCACGACTGGATGCACGGCGATGCCTACTACCGTGGCCAGTTCCTCGCCGAGCCCGTGGACAACCCCGACCAACGTATCGAACTGGACGTCAACGCCTTTGTCAGCAATTCGGTGACCCTTGCCCTGGGCGCGGTCAGTGCGCTGGTTTCGCTGGTGGCATTTACCGGCATCCTGTGGGGGCTGTCGGCGCCGTTGGCTGTTGCCGGTGTGGAGATTCCCCGAGCGATGGTGTTTGCCGTGTACCTGTATGTCATCGTCGCCACCTGGATCGCCTTCCGTCTCGGGCGACCGCTGATCCGCCTGAACTTTCTCAACGAAAAGCTCACTGCCAACTTCCGTTACGCGCTGATGCGCCTGCGCGAAAACGCCGAGAACATCGCTTTCTACCAGGGCGCGGAGGTCGAGCGGGGTACCTTGCTGGGGCGCTTTGCCGCCTTGATCGTCAATGCCTGGGCGCTGGTATTCCGGAACCTGAAATTCAGTGGTTTCAACCTGGGCGTGAGCCAGGTAGCAGTGGTGTTCCCGTTCATTCTGCAGGCACCGCGCTTCTTCAGCGGGGCGATCAAGCTGGGCGATGTGATGCAGACTTCCCAGGCTTTTGGCCAGGTGCAGGATTCGTTGTCGTTCTTCCGCGAGTCCTATGATGCGTTTGCCCAGTACCGGGCTACCCTCGACCGTCTTACCGGTTTCCTCGATGCCAATCAGCAGGCGAGTGCTTTACCGCGCGTCCTCACCGAAAACCAGGAGCATGCCTTGGCGATAAGCCGCCTGCAGGTACTGCGCCCGGACGGGCATGCCCTTATCGCCAACCTAGACCTTGAGCTGCACGCCGGCCAGGCGCTGTTGATCAAGGGGCCGTCGGGCAGCGGCAAAACCACGCTGCTGCGTGCGCTGGCGGGCCTCTGGCCGTACGCCGAGGGTGAAGTCAGGCGGCCGCTGGGCCACCAGGCGCTGTTCCTGTCGCAGCGGCCGTACCTGCCGCTGGGTGACCTGCGCACCGTCATCGCCTACCCGGCGGCCGGCAAGCCTGAGGATGAGTCGCGGATGCAGCAGGCCTTGTACCAGGTCAACCTGGCCCACCTGGCCGAGCGACTGGACGTCAGCTGTGACTGGTCACATATCCTCTCGGTCGGTGAGCAGCAGCGCCTGGCGTTTGCGCGGGTGCTGTTCAACCGGCCACAGGTGGTGTTCCTCGACGAGTCCACCTCGGCCATGGATGAAGGGCTCGAGCATGCCCTGTATTCGCTGTTGCGCACGGAAATGCCAGGGGCGTTGCTGGTCAGTGTCGGGCACCGCAGCACGCTGGCAGGTTTCCATACCCATCGACTGGAAGTGGATGGCCATGGTGGCTGGTCGCTATTGGAGCAGCAGCCAGCGCTGGCCTAGTTCGGCTTGCCGGTGATCGGACCTGACCTGAGCAAAGCGACTCCGACGAGGGTGCTGCCGGCACACGCTGCGCCAAGCAGGAATGTTGCCTTGAAGCCGACCCCATCCCACAGCAGCCCGGCCACCACGCTGGCTACCAACAGCGCCACGCCGGTCAGCAGGTTGAACAGGCCGAAGGCGGTGCCGCGCAGGTCGGCAGGGGCGCTGTCGGCGATCATGGCGGCAAACACCCCCTGGCTGAAGCCAAGGTGCAGGCCCCAGGCCGCTACCCCCATGGCCAACCCGCTCCAGCCTGGCAGCAGGGCCAGTAGCAGGTCGGCGGCGACCAGCAGGCCCAGCCCGGTCATCAGCACGCCGCGACGGCCTACGCGGTCCGATAGCACCCCGGCGGGGTAGGCCGACAGCGAATAGGCCAGGGCCATGAGCACAAGCACTGCTGGCGCCCACAGCGGCGCCAGGCCCATGTCCTGGGCGCGCAGCAACAGAAACGCCTCGCTGAAGCGGGCGAGGGTGAACAGCGTGGCCAGGCCGATCAGCCGCCAATAGGCCGGGCCCAGCCGGGCCAGCTGGTGCAGCGCCAACGGTGAGCGCACCGGCCGGGTGGTGGCCGGCGTTTCAGGTTCGCGCACAAAGGCGATGAGGATGTATACCGCCACGAACGCCGGGATCACCGCCACCCAGAACACCGTCTGGAAATGGCTCGCCGTCAGCCACATCAGCAAGATCGCCAGCAACGGCCCCAGGAAGGCGCCCACGGTATCCAGCGCCTGGCGCAGGCCGAAGGCTGCACCACGCAGTTCAGCAGGCGTGACGTCGGCTACCAGTGCATCGCGCGGCGCCCCACGAATACCCTTGCCGACCCGGTCGACGAAGCGTGCCATGGTCAGCCACTCCAGCCCGGAGGCCATGGGGAACACCGGCTTGGTCAACGCCCCCAGGCCGTAACCCAGCACCGTAAGCAGCTTGCGTTTGCCCAGCCGGTCGCTAAGGGCGCCGGAGAATACCTTGGTGATCGAGGCGGTCGCCTCGGCGATACCTTCGATAAAGCCCACCGCCACTACCGAGGTGCCAAGCACGGTGACCATGTACAGGGGCAGCAGGGCATGAATCATTTCCGAGGAAATGTCCATGAACATCGATACGAAGCCCAGCGCCCAGACGCTGCGAGGGATCTTCGACAAGGGCCTGGTAGCGTTCGTGGCGTGGCTTTCTTCGCGGCTGCGCATCAGGGGGCTCGGCAGAGGGGCTACGTTCGAAACTGTAGGAGCCCTCACGCAGGATGCAAATCGGGCAACTGTACGAAAGCAACAGTGCGCGTAGTCGGGCTGCACCGCAGCGTCGGCAGCTCCATGGTGTCAGCAAAGTTCCGTTACAAACATGTAAACTTCGTAAATAAGATTTAAACTCATTTGCGAATCTATATATTTACCATCCCTGTTGGCCACCAAACTGTGTTTGCGAAGCCGGTGGGCGCGGGCTCCCGGTTGCCACAGGGATGTGCCGTTTCGCTCATGAATCGCAGGAGATGTACCCATGCAGTGCAAGACTTCACCCAGCAGCCTGGCCCTGACGTTCGTCGCGCTGGCATCACCGGTGATGGTGACCAGCGTGGTCCAGGCCGAAGAACAGCGCACGGGTGAGGTGCTGGAGATGCCGGTCGCCGACAACGCGCTGGTGATCGAGGACACTTTGGTTACCGCCGAGCGCGAGGCACGCCAGGCGCTGGGCACGTCGATCATCACCGCCGAAGACATCAAGCGCCACCCGCCGGCCAATGACCTGTCCGACATCATCCGCCGCGAACCCGGGGTCAACCTGACTGGCAACAGTGCCAGCGGCGCGCGTGGCAACAACCGGCAGATCGACCTGCGCGGCATGGGGCCGGAAAACACCCTGATCCTCATCGACGGCAAGCCATCCAGCGCACGCAATGCCGTGCGCTACGGCTGGAACGGCGACCGCGACACCCGCGGTGAAACCAACTGGGTGCCGGCCGAAGCGGTCGAGCGCATCGAGATCCTGCGTGGCCCGGCGGCCGCACGTTACGGCTCCGGTGCCATGGGCGGGGTGGTCAACATCATAACCAAGCGGCCCACCGACGCACTCAAGGGCAGCGTCAGCCTGTACACCCAGTTGCCGCAAGACAGCGCCGAGGGCGCCAGCCGCCGGGCCAACTTCAACCTCGGTGGCGGCCTGACCGACAACCTCGGGTTCCGGTTGTACGGCGGCCTGGCCAAGACCGATGCCGACGACCTGGACATCAACGCCGGGCATGCCACCAGTGCGCTGGTGGCGGGCCGTGAAGGGGTGCGCAACAAGGACATCAATGGCCTGCTGAGCTGGAAGCTGAACGACGAACACCGCCTTGAGGCCAGCGCCGGCTACAGCCGCCAGGGCAATATCTTTGCCGGTGACACCATGAACAGCAATGGCGGTGGCGATGTCGGGTTCGTGTCCAGCCTGTACGGCCACGAAACCAATGTGATGCAGCGCAGTACCTACGACCTGACCCACCTGGGGGACTTCACCTGGGGTACCACCAAGACCGTGCTGGCCTACGAGTACGTGCGCAACTGGCGCCTCAACGAGGGCCTGGCAGGCCGCACCGAAGGTGCGCCCAATGCCGAAGGCGCCGCCATGTCGCGCTTGCGCAACACGCGCCTGAGCAGTGAAGTGAACCTGCCGTTCGCCATGGGCAGCACCGAGCATGTGCTGACCCTGGGCGGCGAATACCTGTACGAAACGCTCAATGACCAGGGCTCGCTGCGCCCGCAAAGCTCGGACCCCACCGGTAATGACGGGCTGGTCGGTTTCGACCGCAGCAGCTCGAAGATGACCGCCCGCAGTTATGCATTGTTCGTCGAGGACAACATCATTGTCGGCGATACCACCATTACCCCGGGCGTGCGTTTCGACCATCACGAAACCTTCGGCGACAACTTCAGCCCCAGCCTGAACCTGTCGCACAAGCTGACCGAAGCACTGTCGGTCAAAGGCGGCATCGCGCGCGCCTACAAGACCCCGAACCTGTACCAGTCCAACCCCAACTACCTGCTTTACAGCCGCGGCAACGGCTGCAGCGTGCAGCAGACCAACAATGGTGGCTGCTACCTGCAGGGCAACGCCGACCTCAAGCCCGAGATCAGCGTCAACAAGGAAATCGGCCTGTTGTACGACCGTGGTACCTGGCGCACCAGTGCCACGTACTTTCGCAACGACTACAAGAACAAGATCATCGGCGATACCGATGTGCTGTACACCATCGGTACCGGCAGCCGCGTGACCCAGTGGGACAACGCCGGCAAGGCGCGGGTGGAAGGTATCGAAGGCAACCTGTTCATCGAGTTGACCCCAGCCCTGGACTGGAACACCAACCTGACCTGGATGCTCGACAACGATAACCGCGAGACCGGCGAGCCGCTGTCGGTGATTCCGGAATACACCGTCAACACCACCCTCGACTGGCGCGCCACCGACCAGCTGTCGTTCCAGGTGGCGGGTACCTACTTCGGCAAGCAGAAGTCGCCGACCTTCAACGACCGCACCCAGCAAGCTTACGACAAGGCGGCGCAACAGGATGTGGAAGCCTATGGCCTGGTGGATGTGAGCGCCGGGTACAAGTTCAACGCCAACTATGACGTGCGGGTGGGGGTGAACAACCTGTTCGACAAGCAGATCCTGCGTGGCGGCAACGCCAGTACTTCGGGCGCCAATACCTATAACCAGCCGGGCAGGGCGGTGTTCGCTGCGCTGAACATCAATTTCTGACACCGGGGCCGCTGTGCGGCCCGTTCGCCGGCAAGCCATGCGCTATCCCTGTGGGAGCGGGCATGCCCGCGAACACCGGCGCAGCCGGTGCCATATTGTTGCGGCAGAATTTGCCACAACATGCTAAACCATGCGCCCCAGTCCGCTGCGAGATAAACCCGGTGAAAGCCGTCCGCCTGACCCTGATCTGCCACGCCCTGACCCAGGCCCAGAAGACCGGGCGCCTGCACCGTGCGGACGACGGCATCCTGCCGTTGACCCAGCAGCCTTTCGCCGATCTTGCCGGTGCGCAACTGCTGACCGCGCCAGAGCGGCGAGCCTGTGAAACGGCAGCGTGGTTGGCGGAGCAGGTGCAGGTCGAGCCGGCGTTGGCCGATTGCGACCTGGGGCGTTGGCAGGGGCTTACGCTGAAGCAATTGCAAGCCGAGCAACCGCACGCATTGGCCGAATGGCTGCAGGACCCGACCAGTGATGTGCACGGCGGCGAGTCGTTCGCCGTTCTTTGCCAGCGCGTCGCCACCTGGCTGGCAGCTTTCGACAGGCCGGGCGAATGGCTGGCGGTTACCCACCCGATGGTCATGCGCGCCGTGCTGGTGCAGGTGTTTGGCTGCCCGATGAGTGCCAGCCAGCGGATCGACGTGTTGCCGCTATCGCGCCTGGAGCTGAGCTTTACCGGGCAGTGGCGCCTGCGCCTGGGCTGAAGGTCAGAACGCCAGCTTGTAGCCGATCAGCAGCAGCATCGCCGCCAGGCACGGACGCAACACGCGGTCGGAAATCCGTCCGGTAAGGTGGCTACCCAGGTAGATGCCTGGCAGCGAGCCCAGTAGCAGGTAGCCCAGCAGCGACCAGTCCATGTTGCCCATGCCCGCATGGCCCAGGCCCGCCACCAGGGTCAGCGGCACGGCGTGAGCGATTTCGGTACCGACCAGGCGGCGGGTGACCAGGAACGGGTAAAGCAGGAACAGCGCCACGGTACCCAGTGCGCCAGCGCCGATGGAGGTGAGGGTGACCATCACCCCCAGCACCACGCCGGTGAGCACGGTGAGGGTGTTCAGGCTGCGGTCGCTGAGGTGGTAGTGGTCAGCGGCATGGCGGCTGGCGAAAGCCTGCAGCCGAGATTTGAACAGGATGGCCAGCGCGGTCAGGATCAGCACCACCGCCAGGCCTTGCTTGATGACGGCGTTGAGCGCCGAGGTGTCGGTGTGCAGGGTGCTCAGGAACCACAGGGTAAGCGCCGCCGCGGGCACGCTGCCCAGGCTGAGCAGGCCAGTGATCTTCCAGTCGACGTTCTTGTTGCGCGCATGCACCCAGACACCACTGGCCTTGGTGATGGCGGCATAGAGCAGGTCGGTGCCGACGGCCGTTGCCGGGCTGATGCCGAACCACAACAGGATCGGGGTCATCAACGAACCGCCACCAACGCCGGTCATGCCGACGATGAAACCCACGATCAAGCCTGCAATGGTGAAACCGAAAGAACCTACATCCATACGCTACTCGACTGCCCAACTTTGCCCGTTATCGGATGCAGCCAGCATATAGATTTTTTTATAGCCAAATAGACTTGTTCGTTATTAGGTTATAACCGAGTCAGGGGCTGCATAGGTTCCCTGTGGGAGCGCGCCAGGTTTCGGATTTTTAGCAAGGCAGTTGCTTTCATGAGCGACTGTCAACGATCAGTCATCACCACCATCACATGCGCATCTGCGCCGTCGTCACTTTCCGACAGGTAGATATGCCCCACCTGGCTGTCGAAATACGCTGTCTCCTGCGGGCCGATGCTCACCGCTTCGCCGGTTTCGAACTCGATCCGCACGCGCCCGCTCAGCACCAGCGCGAACTCTTGCCCGGGGTGGCGGATAAAATCGTCGAACTGGCCGCGTTCCCGGGCAATGATGCGGGCATACGCCGGGGTCATGCGCCGCTCGGGGAAGTCGCCCGCGATGGGGTGATAGTCATAAGTACCGGTCGAGTAACCTGCCGCCGCCGGCAGCGAATCGACCACCACGGTCACCGGCACAGGTGCGGTAACCGTGCCGCTGGCGCGCAACAGCTGGGCAATGTCGACATTCAGCGCACGGGCGGCGGCGGCGAGTTTTTCGTAGCTGACCGAGACCTGCGCCAGCTCCATCTTCGACAAGGTAGACAACGGGACGCCGCTGGCTTCGGACAATTGCTTGAGGGTCATCTGGCGCGTCTTGCGCACCTGGCGCAGGCGCTGGCCGACTACGGCACGGTCCAGCAGGGGTAGGGCAGCGGGCATTCGGGCATCTCGGCATGCGGCGTATGTCGGGCATCTTACCTTGGACCCTTGCGTATTCGTAAATTCTCATATATTAGAATTCTCAGAAATGATAATTTGCCAGGCAGGAGCGTGCATGACCCCGATCTACGACACCCTGATCATCGGCGCCGGCATTGCCGGTGCATCCCTGGGCTATCGCCTGGCCGGCCAGCAGAAAGTGCTGATGCTCGAGCGTGAGGCACAGCCTGGCTACCATTCCACCGGGCGTTCGGCAGCCATGTTCATGGAGGCCTACGGCACCCCGCAGATCCAGGCGCTGACCCGCGCCAGCCGGGCCTTTTACGAAGCACCACCGCAGGGCTTCTGCGAGCACCCGCTGCTGGAACCGCGCGGCTGCCTGTACGTCGCCAGCCTGGAACAGCGCGCGCTGCTTGAGCAGACCTATGCACAAAACCTCGCCAATGGCACCGAGGTCAGCCTGCTTGACCGCGACGCCGCCCTGGCCCTGGTGCCGAGCCTGCGTGGCGAGACCCTGGCTGGCGCGGTGCTCGAAGCGGGCGCCATGGACCTGGACGTGCATGCCCTGCACCAGGGCTTCCTGCGCGGTTATCGCGCCGCTGGCGGTGAGCTGCGCTGCAACGCCGAGTTGATCCAGGCCTGGTACCTGGATGACCTGTGGCTGGTGGAGCTGGGCGATGGCAGCCGCGTGCAGGCCCGTCAGCTGGTCAATGCCGCAGGCGCCTGGGCCGATCGCGTGGCCGAACAGTGCGGTGTGGCGCATATCGGCCTGCAACCCTGCCGGCGCAGTGCCTTTACCTTCCCCGGCCCGGCAGACCAGGACTTCGCCCGCTGGCCGGCGGTGATTGGCGTTGACGAAAGCTTCTACTTCAAGCCCGACGCCGGCCAACTGCTGGGTTCACCGGCCAATGCCGATCCGGTCGAACCCCAGGACGCCGCACCCGAGGAGTTCGACGTGGCGTTGGGCATCTACAACATCGAAGCCATGACCACCCTGGCGATCCGCCGGCCGAGCCATACCTGGGCCGGGCTGCGCTCGTTCGTCGCCGACGGCGACCTGGTGATCGGTTTCGATGCGCATGTGCCAGCATTCTTCTGGCTGGCGGCACAAGGTGGTTATGGCATCCAGTCGGCTGCGGGCGCCTCGCGCCTGGCCGCCGACCTGCTGCTGGGCCAGGCCCTGTGTCCTGGCCTTGTCAGCCAGGGGGTGGTGCCCGAGCGCCTGTCCCCGGCCCGTTTCCAGCAACCCTGAAAGGAGCGTCCCATGAGTAATGATATCCAGCGTTTTCCCAGCAGCCTGCCGTTCCCGTTCTCCCGTGCGGTGAAAGCCGGCGGCTTCCTGTTCCTCTCTGGCCAGGTGCCGATGAGTGCCAGCGGCGAAGTGGTACGCGGTGACATCCAGACCCAGACCCGCGCCGCCTGTGAGCGCATCGGCGAAAGCCTGGCGGCCTGTGGTGCGCGTTTCGACCAGGTGGTCAAGGTCACGGTGTGGCTGTCGGACATGAGCCACTTCGCCGGCTTCAACGAGGTGTACAAGGAATTCTTTGGCGCAGCGTTGCCGGTGCGCTCGACAGTGGCCTCGGCATTGGCGCTGGGGGTGGATGTGGAGATCGAAGTGCAGGCGTTTGTCGGCGAAGCCTGAGCGCTCTCGTAGGAGCAGCCTTGCGCTGCGAAGAGGCCGGTATGGCCGTTGCAAATGCATGGGCTTTACTGGCCTCTTCGCAGCGCAAGGCTGCTCCTACAAAAAAGTATGCGGTGGCAGTGAGACAACAACAATAAATCCAGAGGTTCACATGCAAGAGCAGCTGAAGATTGCCGGCGCGTTTGTCGGCGTGATCGTGGGGGCGGGGTTCGCTTCGGGGCGGGAACTGTTGTTGTTCTTTGTCGATTTCGGGGTGTGGGGGCTGGTCGGTGCGCTGGTCGGCGCGGCCTTGTTCACCTTCCTCGGCATGGCCCTGGCGGGGCTGGGCAATCGCCAGCAGGCCACCTCGCACAAGGATGTGATCCAGGCCATCTGCGGTCGCCATCTGGGCCTGTTCATCGACTGGCTGATCACCTTTTTCATGTTCGCCGTCACTGTGGTCATGCTGGCCGGCGGTGGCGCCTTGCTGGAGCAGCAGTTCGGCATCCCGGCACTGACCGGGAGCGTGCTGGTGACGCTGGTGGTGGTGGGCATCGTTTGCCTGGACGTGCGCAAGGTGATCCTCGCCATTGGCGCTATCACGCCGCTGCTGATCCTGGTGGCGTCGGCGATTGCGCTGTACGCAGTATTCACCCGTGAGCAGAGTTTCGCCCAGCTTGACCAGCTGGCCAGCCAGCAACAGGCGGGCACCCGTCACTGGTTGCTGGGGGCGTTCCTGTATGTCTCGTACAACATCGTTGCCGGCGCGCCGATACTGGCCATTCTGGGCGGTTCGGCCAAGGGCGAGAAGACGGCAGTATGGGGTGGGCTGCTCGGTGGTGCAGCACTGGGTGGCGTGATGCTGTTGATGAGTGCCGGGCTGTTGTCGCGCCTGGACAGCGTGGCTGACCTGCCGATGCCGATGCTGTCGATTGCCAACGAAGTGTCACCGCTGCTGGGGCTGGTGATGTGCCTGATCATCTTCGGCATGATCGTCAACACCGCGGTGGGGACGTTGTTTTCGTTCCTTTCACGGCTGATGCCGGCGGGCACGGCGAAGTTTCGCTGGGGCTCGGTGGTGACCGGGATGGTGGCGTTCGGCTGCAGCCTGGTGGGGTTCATCAGCCTGGTGGGCGAGGTGTACCCGTTGTTCGGCTATCTGGGCTTTGTGCTGATGGCGGCGGTGCTGCTGGCCTGGGTCCGGCGGGGCAAAGCGGTTAAAACGGTAGCCAATGCTGCTTGATCTGCTGCTGGCGCGTATCCCTTGTAGGAGCGGCCTTGTGTCGCGAAAGGGTCGCAGAGCGACCCCGGCGATTTCTGCGGTGTAGCTGAAAATCCGGGGTCGCTGCGCGACCCTTTCGCGACACAAGGCCGCTCCTACAGCGGGTGTGGGTTCCGGTTTAGATCCTGAAGCTGCCTACCAGCTGCTTCAGGCGCCCGGCCTGCTGGGCCAGCTGGTCGCAATGGCGCAGGGTCTCGTTGAGGTTCTCTACCCCTTGCTGGTTCAGGGCGTTGATCTGGGTGATGTCCAGGTTGAGGCTTTCGACCACGGCGGTCTGCTCTTCGGTAGCGGTAGCCACCGACTGGTTCATGCCATCGATCTCGCCAATGCGCTGGGTCACGCTGGCCAGGCGTTCGCCGGCCTGGTTGGCCACCTGCACGGTCTGCTCGCTGGAAACCTGGCTGGTGTTCATGGTGTGCACCGCTTCGCGCGAGCCCACCTGCAGGCTGGTGATCATGCGGTGGATTTCTTCCGCCGATTCCTGGGTGCGGTGCGCCAGGTTGCGGACCTCGTCGGCCACCACGGCAAAGCCACGGCCGGCTTCACCGGCACGGGCCGCTTCGATGGCGGCGTTCAGCGCCAGCAGGTTGGTCTGCTGCGAGATGCCCTTGATCACGTCGAGGATCTTGCCGATTTCGTCCGTGCTGGCGTTGAGCGTTTCGATTTGCGCGCAGGACTCGCTGATCCGCTGCGACAGGGCGGTCATTGCGCTGATCGCTTCTTCGACCACTTCACGGCCACCGTGAGCCTGCTCGCTGGCACCGCTGGCATGCTGCGAGGCATCGGCGGCATTGCGGGCGATTTCCTGGGTGGCGGCACCCAGTTCGTTGATCGCTGCGGCCACGCTGTTGGTGCGCATGCTTTGCTCTTCGGAGCCGATGATCGATGCGTTGGAGGCATTGACCACCTTCTCCGACAGGTCGTGCACCAGGCGGGTGGCTGACGACACTTCGCTGATCGAGGCATGAATGCGCTCGACAAAGCGGTTGAACGATGTGGCCAGTTCGCCGAACTCGTCCTTGTTCTGTACGGTCAGGCGGCGGGTAAGGTCACCTTCGCCCTCGGCGATGTCGCGCATGGCACGGCCCATGGTGGTCAGCGGGTTCATCAGCACCGGGATCAGCAGGCCGAGCAGGCCGGCGATCGCAGCCACGGCAATCAGCATGGCGATGATCGCCGAGGTGCGGAACTGGCTGAGCGCGGCGTAGGCTTTGTCCTTGTCGATCGACAGGCCGATGTACCACTGTGCCGAAGGCAGGCCGGCCACCGGGGCGAAGGAGATGATGCGGTCCTGGCCATTGAGGGTGACATCCTGCATGCCGGCAGCGACCTGCAGATTGCTGCCGGGGTAGATGTCCTTGAGGTTCTTCATCACCTGGTCTTTGTCGGGGCTGACAATTACCTGGCCATTGCTGTCGGCCAGGAAGGCGTGGCCGATGCCGCCGAAATCGACCGAGTTGATGATCTCGACCAGGGTGTCGAGGGTGACGTCACCGCCGACCACACCCATCAGTTCGCCATTGCTCTTGCTTTTCACAGGCGTGGCGATGGTTACCATCAGGCCACCGACAGCGCCTTGGTACGGAGCAGTCAGCACGGACTGCCCGGCGCTGGCAGCGGCACCGTACCACGGGCGCTGACGTGGGTCGTAACCGGCGGGCATCTGCGCATTGGGGCGCTGGGTGAACGCACCGTTGGCCTGGCCCAGGTAAGTGAACAGGAAATTACGCGTGTAGGACGGCTGCTCGATCAGCCCGGCCAAGGTGTCGCCAGCGCCTTGCTGGGCGATGTCCTGGGCCAGGTTTTCCAGAACCAGAATGCGCCCGCTCATCCAGTTCTGCACACTGCTGGCGGTCAGTGCACCCGACTGCTGCACCGAGGCTTCGATGTTCTGGCGGATGGTGTTGCGTTGCAGGTAGTCGTTGTAGAGCGTGAACAGGGCAAATGCCAGGACCACGACGCCGCAGGCGCTGAGCAGGATCTTGTGGCGAAATTTCAGGTTCATGTTTCGAGACCTTGGGCCAGTGAGGGGAGGGCGCAGCGCGCTCATGACGCATTGCGGAACCTATCGACCGGGATATCGGCTCAAGGGCTAAAAGATTGATGCTCTTACAGAAAATTCTTACAGTCGTTTCGACAGACGGTATTCACAGGCTACACAACTGCTCTATCAATAGGCGGGCAGCCTGCTGCAACGGCTGTTGCTTGCGCCACAAGAGGTGTACCGGCAACTGCAGTTCGTTGCGGGTGTTGCGAAAATCCAGGCGCACCAGGCGCCCGTTGGCCAGTAATGGCGCGACCCGCGACAGCGGCAAGTCACCCCAGCCCAGGCCGGCTTCTACCATCTGCTGGGCGAGGTCGAAACTGTCGGTGGACCAGTGCGTGGCGCCTATCAGCGGGCGCGGGTCGGCCAGCGGCAGGTCGCGGCTGCGCACCAGAATCTGGCGCACTCGGGTCAGGTCTTCGAGGTAGCGGATACGTCCCTCGCGCAAGGCCGGGTGAGTGGGGGACAGGGTGGCAACCAGCGACTCCATGCCGATGTGCTGGAAGCCGCGACGGGCATCGACCTGCAGCCCGGCAAAGGCGACGCAAAGGTCGGCGCGGCCGCTGTCCAGCAGGTGCAAGGCCTCCTCCTGCGGGGCGCTGAGCAGGGCGATGTCCAGCAGCGGATGGCGCTCACCCAGGCGAGCGACCGCCGCCAACAGCGGGTGGTGGTCGATGTCCGGCACCACGGCCAGGGTCAGCCTGCTTTCCAGCCCCTGGGACAGCTCCAGGGCATGCACCTGCAGCAGCCCCAGTTGCTCGGCGATAAGCCGGGCATGGGGTTCCAGCGCCCTGGCCTGCGCAGTCGGGCGGACTTCGCGCGGGCCGCGTTCGAACAAGGTGTAGCCCAGTTCGGCTTCGAGGTTGCCGATGGCCATGCTCACTGCCGAAGGCACCCGTTGCAGGGCGCGTGCGGCGGCGGAAAACGAACCCCGGTCAAGCACGGCGAGAAACAGCTGGATATTGTCGCTGGAAAAGTTCATGGCAGCCTCCTGTCAGCGGATCTGACAGCTGCTGACTTTTGCTGTCAAGTGCGATGAAGCATGATCGCGCTCTATCGCTTTTGTCATTGGAGGTAACCGCGGGTGCAGGGACTCAAACGCAAACTGGTCTACGTGACTTTCTATGAGCTGATCGGGCTGCGCATGTCGACCCTCGGGCTGGCCTACCTGTCGGACACCCAAGCGTCGCATACCGGGCCTTTGGCTGTGATGATCACAACCATCGCGATGCTCTGGAACCTGATCTACAACAGCCTGTTCGAGTGGTGGGAGAGCCGCCAGGCCAAGCGCGGGCGCAGTGTGGCGCGGCGTGTGGCGCATGCCATCGGCTTCCAGCTGACCCTGGTGGTGTACCTGATTCCGCTGATTGCCTGGTGGCTGGACATGACATTGCTGGAAGCGTTGCTGGTGGACATGGCGTTCATCGTGCTGGTGCCGTGCTACACCTTTGCCTACAACTGGGCGTTCGACCGGATCTTTGGCTTGCCGACTTCTGCGTTGGCTGCTGCCTGAAATACTTGTGCTGCGAAGAGGCCAACACAGACATTGGCTAAGGCGGCAGGCGAATGATCAAAGGCTCCTGCTGTTGCTTCACCTGTTGCTCAACCGGTTGTTCAGTCGACCGCGGCGCACTGGCCAGCAAGCTGTCCTCGACCTGCCCCGACAGGTAGTAGACCCCAGACATGGCCCCGCTCTGGCGGTTCTCCATCAGTTCCTGCCATTCCTGGTTCAGCGCCACGTTCAGGATCACCCGCAACTGCTCGACCATCTGTGGGTGTTCGCGGTCATGGGTCATCATCCCGTAGCCAGCCGCCGCAATCGAAATCATCGCCCCCGCCACCTTGCCCACCGCCGACGCCACGGCACTGGCGATGCCGCGCGGGGCCAGGGTGGCGCCGAGTTTTTCGCTGGCCTGGTTGGCCACCGAGTTAAGCCCGACATCGGTCTTCCCGGGGCCCTTGCTGGCCTGCTGGTGGAGGTGCTGGCGCATGGCTTGCCAGGCCGGTTGCTGGGCCAGAGACTCTGCCCGCAACAGTTGGTACAGGCTGGCATTGCGCGCATCTGGCGGCCCCAGGGCGATGGCGGGAATGCGGTTGAGGCGCTGGCTGAACTGCTCGGGGGGCGCGTTGTAGCGGCTGATGATGGCCGGCAGTTGCTGGCCGAGCAGTTGCAGGTACAGCTCGCAGGCGCGGTCGCGGATGCCTTCGGGGTTGATCTGCTCGGCCACTGGTTCGATCACCCGCTTGTGGTACTGCTCCTGCAGATACAGTGCCAGGCGTTTTTCCGCCGGCTCCCGGCCTTCGCCGCTGTCGATCTTGTACCAGGCCACCTTGAGGGTCAGCCACTGCTGGGTCCAGTAGCCGGTAAACCAGGGGATGAAGTCGCTTTCGGTGCGCTGCTGGACCTGTTCCTTCCACACCCGCATGGAGCGCCTGGCATAGTCATTGGCCGAGCTGGCGGCACCGACCGAGGCGTCGATCAGTTCCTGGTCGATGCGTTGCCAGGTGGCGGTGGTGAGCACCACGGGTGGCGGCGGCACAGGTGGTGGCTTACCTGCACAACCTGTCAGGGCCAGCAGCAGGCACAGCAGCAGGAGGGCTCGAATGCTCACGCAACCGCCTCCCTGGTAGAGGCTGGGATGGTTCTCGCAGTATAGGGTGTGGTTGAGGGGGCTGCCGTGCAGCCTATCGGCCATCGCCCGGTCAACGCGATCCATGTAGATACTCTGTTGGCGGTCAAGCTTTTCTGAGGTGTTCAGAGCTGAAAAGCTTGGCCGTATCAAATGGCTCATCCCCGCGCATGCATGCCCAGATG
>NZ_NEJR01000033.1:0-18588 GCF_002113165.1 Pseudomonas sp. B19(2017) | reverse complement strand
CAGCACTGGGCTATCGTTCACCGAACGAATATGCAAAAGGCTTGAGGCAGTTGGCTCATTAGCCAGCTTCTTGGCGTCCGCTGCCATGGGACAGGCCCATGGTTCCTTTTTGCCACGACAAAAAGGGACCCGCCGTAAGGGCGGAAAGGTGATTAAGCGCCACCTTTGAAAATGAATGTTGACCTTGTTGTTGATGCCCACGCTTGAAAGCGAAGAGCGAAGAGCGAAGAGCGAAGAGCGAAGAGCGGAGAGCGGAGAGCGGAAAAGTACTGGTCTTGATATCGCGCATAGTCCATTTACGATGGCGACGCATACTCACCTTTTCGCCCTTACGGCGAGTCACTTTTTGCCAAACGCGGCAAAAAGTAACCAAAAAACGCTGCGCTCCCATCATCCGGCCCCTACGCTACGCTCCGGGGTTCCCTCGCGCCGGTCTTGCTCCCGGGAGTACGCGCTGCAGGCCCCATCCATGGGGCCTCAGCGCTTGACGGGCATCCATGCCCGTCACCTCCCTCCGCAAGACCTCTGCTCGGCCTCCTGAAGTCGCGAAGATCAAGATCAAGATCAAGATCAAGAGCCGGAGCCGGAGCCGGAGCCGGAGCAGAGGGCGCCGACTGGCGGAATGTGGGCATCGGAAGCAAATTCACACCCAATTGCAGTTGCTCCACGCGACGCGGCGCCTTAGACTGCCGCCCCCTGTAAAAAGAGTGCCGGTTGGCGCTTGAAGAATTCCGCTGCCGATGCCAAGGCGTCGGCGGCACCCGAATCGCCCAAATGCACATTTTTTCATAGAGAAATCGATGACCAAGGAACAGTTGCTGGCCATGTCGGCCGATGACTACATGAACGCTGAGCAGCTGGCTTTCTTCGCTGGCCTGCTGCAGGCGATGAAAGTCGAAACCCATGAACGCATCGAGCTGAGCCGTGCCACCATCGAAGGCCTGGACACCCCGTCGGACCCTGCCGACGTGGCTTCGGTCGAAGAAGAGCGTAGCTGGCTGGTAAATGCCATCGACCGCGACCAGCGCCTGCTGCCGCAGCTGGAAATGGCCCTGGACCGTATTGCCGACGAAAGCTTCGGCTGGTGCGATGACAGCGGTGAGCCGATCGGCCTGAAGCGTCTGCTGATCAGCCCGACCACCAAGTACTGCATCGAAGCCCAGGAGCGCCACGAGCAGCTCGACCGCCACCAGCGCCAGGTGTAACCCCGCGCGGTGTGCCAAGCCCCACGGAGCGATCCCTGGGGCTTTTTGCGTTTCTTGCCGGCGCCGGTTTTGTTGCCCTGCACGTAACACTGCTGTACCGCGATGCGCTGTTTCCAGGACGTAAGCAGGCGTATCATGGCTTTATCGTTAGGGTGCTAATTAAATTCCGGAGGGAGTGATGAATAGCCGGGTCGATGTAGCCGTGATGATTGGTTCGGGTGTGCCAGCCACCCTGCGGGAGCTAGGTAAACGCATTTGCTGGGTAGTGCTGGTCAATGGCGAACGTCGTGGTACCGCGTTCGCCACGCGAGAGGAGGCACTGGAGTGCCAGGCGGCTTGGCAACAGCAGTTGAAGAAGGGGCTTGCCGCCTGAGCGCAGCGGGTGCCACCGGTGAAGGGGCGGTATGGTGTTCAGGCTGTTCCCCTGCAAGAAATACACGTTGCCTCTCGACGAATTTCGGTGTTTTCGTGCATATTCTTCCTCCAGTAATGCGCTGAAGGATTACAGGGCCCGTTCTCACGTGCGCTCTGGCATTGCCTGCTGCACCTTCTTCTGGCGATATGTCTGTCAGACATTAGCTTCCTGAATCGGGAAGGTGCCGACAGCCTGTAGTGAGGCCATATCTGGCAAGCCAGGGTAAAGAATCCTGCGCGCTGCATCGCCAGCGGGCACAGACATTTCGCATATCGTTTTATTACTCTTTTCACCTATCGACAAGAAATGACCGTGTCTCACCGAGCTTGGGTGGGGGCGGGTTGTAACCGGTTGAGGATTACTTCATTGGCAGTCAGCACTCTTGATACTCATGCGTTGTTCGCCCTCGGCGACCTGCGCGGTAAATTGGCCCAGTTGTTTCAGGGCCGCTTTGTCTATGTCACCGAACAGAGTCCAGAAGGCCTGTACATGGCCGAAATCGACACCGAAAGCGCATTGGTCGTCGATGACAAGCAACGTTTGGAGCTGAAGGTCGGTGACCACTTTCGCGCCGCTGTATTGCCAAGCCGGGAAGGCGGCAAACTTGAAATGCGCTTTCGCGAAATCAAGTTGAACGTATATGGCGTGGGCGACTACGCCTTCGTATCGGTCCCCGAAGGCGAGGGCATCGTTTTCCGTGAGGGGCACGGTGTAATGTTGGTGTTCGCCGCGCAGCAACAGGTGCAGGAAGGCCTGGGCAAGCTGCTCAAGGCGGTGACCGGCAAGGTGGCCAAGTGGCGCAAAGGTGAGTTGACCACCTTCAAGGCCAGCGAATGACCCACAGTGATGACGCGCCTGCAACGCGTGCCGAGTTCCATCGGCAGCACCAGGCGGATGCCGTGGCCGAGGCCGAGCGTTTGCTGGCCAGGCGTGAAGCACTGCAAGGCGCCTGGTTGAACTGGGTGGCAGGCGAATTATACCGCCTCGGCCCGCCGCCTTATGTGGCCATGGTCCGGCGCGAGTTGCAGCGCCTTGCCCAAGGGTGAGGCGACAACCTTTCAGTTACAGTGATCGCGGCCGCTGCTGACTTCTTCAGGTACCGGCTCTTTCGCCATGCGCTTGCGGAACAGCGCCGCCCGGGCCAGCAACAGCGTGGTCACCGGTACGGTGATCGACAGCAGAATCGGAATCAGCCAGGCGTGCAGCACCGGTGCTTCCTTGAGCCAGGAAAAGTAGATGATCGAGGCCAGCGCCACGCACCAGGCACCAATGGTCGAGGCCAGGGCCGGCGGGTGCATGCGCTGGAAGTAGTCCTTCAGGCGCAACAGGCCCACGGCACCGATCAGGGCGAAAAGGCTGCCGGTCAGCAGCAGCGCGGCAGTGACCAGCTCCAGCCAGAAAGGGAGTTGCAGGGTTTCAGTCACTCGATCACCTCACCGCGCAGCAGGAACTTGGCCAGGGCAAACGAGCCAACGAAACCGAATAGCGCAATCAGCAGGGCACCTTCGAAGTAGGTGTCACTGGCATAACGGATCCCCAGCACCAGCATGGTCAGCATGGCCAGGATGTACAGGTAGTCCAGCGCCAGCACCCGGTCCTGGGCGGACGGGCCGCGGAACAGCCGGATCAGCGCCAGGCCCATGGCCAGGGCAAAGATGAACAGGCTGGCGAGGACAGCATTGGCGAGCAGGCCTGTCATTGGAAAATCTCCATCAGCGGGCGTTCGTAGGTGTCCTTGAAGTGCTGGATGAAGGCCGCCTCATCGTCCAGGTCGAACACGTGTAGCAGCAATACGCTGCGGTCCAGTGCCAGTTCGGACCAGACCGTGCCGGGCACCACTGTTGTAATCATCGACAGCGCCGCCAGGCCATGCGGGTCACGCAGGGCCAGGGGGATGTGCACGAACGCCGAGCGTGGCGGCCGCTTGCCGGCACGCAGTACGCCACGGGCAACCAGCAGGTTGGACATGATCACATCGATGCCGACCCGGCCAATCAGCCGGACGATGGCCAGCGGTCGCCGCACATGGGCATGCTGCGGGCGCAGCGGTGCCATCAGCAGCGGCGCCAGCACGCCGAGCGCGGTTGCCAGTAGCAGGTTGCCGGGGCTGAGCGAAAGGTTGAGCAACAGCCACAGGCCGAACAGCGAAACCGATAACAGCGGTGCGGGGAACAGTCGACTCATGGCTGCACCTGTACGTCGAGCGAGGTGGGGCCAGGAGCCGGCCGGGCGGCCATCACGGCTTCAATATAGGCTTCGGGGGCCTGCAGGCTGGCGGCGGTGTCCTGGGTGTAGCGCAGCAGCGGTTCGGCCTTGAGGCTAAGGATGATGCACAAGCCGAGCAGGATGACGATGGGCAGGCATTCATAGCGACGCAGCACCGGCGACGGGCGTTCCTCGGGCTTCCAGAAACGCTGGATGCCGACGCGGCCGAAGGCGATCAGCGAGGCCATGCCAGAGAGGATCAGCAGCGCCACCAGGCCCCAGCCTGCCGTGCCCAGTGGCTGCTCGGGTGGCACGCCCAGCCCCTGCGGGTTGAACAACGCGCTGATCAGGTTGAGTTTGCCGACAAAGCCCGACAGCGGCGGCATGCCGATGATCAGCAGGGCGCAGGCGATGAAGCTGAGGCCGAGGAAGGCCATGGTCCACGGGATGATCTGGCCGATCACCACCTTTTGCTCATCGTCGAGGTTGATGCCCTTGGGCGGGTGCAGTGACTCCAGCGGTGGCGGCATGGCGCCTTCTTCGTCCTCGAGTGGCGCTTCGTTGGCCGAACGCGAACGTTCGACCAGTTCGGCGAGCAGGAATAGCGCGCACAGCGCCAGGGTCGAGTTGACCAGGTAGAACAGTGCCGCACCGGTCAGCGCCGACTGAGCGAAACCGACGGCGCCGAGCAGGGTACCGGCCGAGACCAGGATGCTGAGGGCAGCCATGCGCTCCAGGCGCTGCGCGGCCAGGATCGACACCGCCGCCACCGCCAGGGTGACCAGGCCACCATATACCAGCCATTCACCACCAAAGTGCGCCGAGGCCCCGGCCTGCCCGGAGAACAGTAGCGTCCACAGGCGCAGCACGGCATAAAGGCCGACCTTGGTCATGATGGCGAACAGCGCCGCCACTGGCGCGCTGGCCGAGGCATAGGCCGGCACCAGCCAGAAGTTCAGCGGCCAGATGCCGGCCTTGACCAGGAAGGCCATGGCCAGGATCGCCGCGCCGGCGTGCAGCAGGCCACGGTCGGCCTCTGGCACCAGCGGAATCTTCAGGGCCAGGTCGGCCATGTTCAGGGTGCCGGTCACGCCATACAGCATCGCTGCGCCGATCAGGAACAACGACGAGGCGAAAAGGTTGACGGCAATGTAATGCAGGCCGGCACGCACCCGGGCACGACCCGAGCCATGCAGCAGCAGGCCATAGGACGCGGCCAGCAGCACTTCGAAGAACACGAACAGGTTGAACAGGTCGGCAGTCAGGAAGGCGCCGTAGAGGCCCATCAACTGGATCTGGAACAGCGCGTGGAAGCTGGCCCCGGCAGCGTCCCAGCGGGCGCGGGCAAACAGCAGGGCACTGAAGCCGATGATGCCGGTGAGGGTCATCAGCAGGGCCGACAGGTGGTCGACCACCAGCACGATGCCGAACGGTGCTGGCCAGTTGCCTGGCAGGTAGACACCGATCGATTCCGCCTGGCCCTGAATGCGCACCCACAATAACAGGCTTACCGCGATCGCCAGGCCGGTAAAAGTCGATAGCAGGTTCAGCCGGGCCTTGATCTGCCGGTGTTTCTCGCCCAACAGCAGCATCACTGCTGCGGTCACCAGCGGCAACAGGATGGGCGCGATGATCAGTTGGCTCATGCCACTCATTCGTCACGCTCCCGGCCATCCACGTGGTCGGTACCGGTCAGGCCACGCGAGGCCAGCAACACCACCAGAAACAGCGCGGTCATGGCAAAGCTGATGACGATGGCGGTGAGCACCAGGGCCTGCGGCAGCGGGTCGGTATAGTGCAGCAGGTCCTGGGGTACACCGTCCTTGATGATCGGCTCCTTGCCGATGAACAGGCTGCCCATGCTGAAGATGAACAGGTTGACCCCGTACGACAGCAGGCAAAGGCCCATGATCACCTGGTAGGTTCGTGGACGCAGGATCAGCCACACCCCCGAGGCGGCCAGCACGCCGATGGCAACTGCAATCACTTCTTCCATCAGGCGGCTCCTGCTTGGCTGGTTTTCGCCGGGTTGCCCGGGCGGTAGGCGCGCACCGACTGGTGCGCCAGGGCAGTGAGGATCAGCAGCGTCGAGCCGACCACCACGGTGAACACGCCGACATCGAAGAACAGCGCGCTGGCCACGTGCACATCGCCGAGCAACGGCAGGTGCAGGTGGGCAGTATGGGTAGTGAGGAACGGGTAGCCCAGCAGCATGGCGCCCGCACCGGTCAGGGTTGCGCACAGCAGCCCGGTGCCCATCCAGCGCAGCGGTCGCAGGCTCATCTGCGCCTCGACCCACTGGGTGCCGGCCACCATGTACTGCAGGATGAACGCCACCGACATCACCAGGCCGGCGACAAAGCCGCCACCGGGCTGGTTATGGCCGCGCATGAACAGGTACATCGACACCAGCAGGGCGATCGGCAGCAGCAGGCGCACCAGCACCGCGGGCACCATCATGAACCCCAGGGCGGTGTCGGTGGCATGCCGCGGGTTGATCAGGTCGGTGACCACGTCGGGTGCCAGCTGGCGCTGTTGCGCCGGCAACTGCATGCTTTCCTTCGGCGGGCGGAAGCGCCGTAGCAGGGCGAACACGGTCAGTGCCACGGCCACCAGCACGGTGATTTCACCCAGGGTATCGAAGCCCCGGAAGTCGACCAGCATGACATTGACCACGTTGGTGCCACCGCCCTGGGGCAGCGCCCGGCTCAGGTAGAACGAGGAAATGTCGTTGGGTGTCGGCCGGGTCAGCATGGCGTAGGACAGCACCGCCATGCCGCCACCGACCAGCACCGCCAGCAGCAGGTCGCGCAGGCGCCGCATGCGCGCACGCTCCAGGCTGCCCGGCAGCGGCGATACGCCTTCGATCCGCCGCGGCAGCCAGCGCAGGCCGAGCAGGATCAGCACGGTGGTGACCACTTCCACTACCAGCTGGGTCAGGGCCAGGTCGGGCGCGGAGAACCAGACGAAGGTGATGCAGGTCATCAGGCCGCAGACACTGACCATGATCAATGCCGCCAAGCGGTGGTACTTGGCCTGGTAGGCGGCGCCAATGGCACAGGCGATTGCAATCAGCCATAGCGCGACGAACACGCCCGAACCCGGAATCTTCGGCCGGTCGCCCCAGCTCAGGCCGCTGTAGAGCATGGGGGTGAGGCCGGCGAGGAACGCGGCGAACACCAGCATGAACAGCTGCGACTGCAGGCGGCGGCTGGTGAGCAGGCGCTCGAGGCGCCGTGCCAGCAGCATCAGCTGCACCTGGCCGTGCTCGAACAGGCGCTTGCCGTTGAAGCGCTCGATCACCGGCGGGTAGGGGAAGCGGCCCCGGCGCAGCTGCTTGCGCAGCAACAGGTACAGCACGATACCGCCGCTCATCGCCACCAGGCTCATGACCAATGGCGCGTTCCAGCCGTGCCAGATGGCCAGGCTGTATTCCGGCAGGGTGCCGCCCACCACTGGAAGGGCGGCGGCAGCCAGCAGCGGGCCGACCGACTGGGCGGGGAAGATGCCCACCACCAGGCAGACAAGCACCAGCAGTTCGACCGGCGCACGCATCCAGCGTGGCGGTTCGTGCGGGGTGTGCGGGAGGTCCTGGGCGGTGGGACCGAAGAACACATCGACGGTGAAGCGCAGGGCATAGGCCACGCTGAAGGTGCCAGCCAGGGTGGCGATCACTGGCAGCGTGGCCTCGACCCAGGCGGTGGCGCTGATGAACACCGTTTCGGCGAAAAACATTTCCTTGGACAGGAAGCCGTTCATCAACGGTACGCCGGCCATCGAGGCACTGGCCACCATGGCCAGGGTGGCGGTGTATGGCACCAGGCGGATCAGCCCGCTGAGGCGGCGGATGTCACGCGTGCCGCTCTCGTGGTCGATGATGCCGGCAGCCATGAACAACGAGGCCTTGAAGGTGGCGTGGTTGAGAATGTGGAATACCGCCGCGACGGCGGCCAGCGGGCTGTTCAGGCCCAGCAGCAGGGTAATCAGGCCCAGGTGGCTGATGGTCGAGTAGGCCAGCAGGCCCTTGAGGTCGTTCTGGAACATGGCGGCGAAGGCGCCGAGCAACAGGGTGAGGGCGCCGGCACCGCCGACGATCCAGAACCACTCCTCGCTACCCGACAGCACCGGCCATAGGCGTGCCAGCAGGAACACCCCGGCCTTGACCATGGTCGCCGAGTGTAGATAAGCCGATACCGGAGTGGGCGCTGCCATGGCGTGGGGCAGCCAGAACTGGAAGGGGAATTGTGCGCTCTTGCTCAGGGCGCCGATGAGTATCAGCGGCAGCAGCACCGGGTACAGCGCATGCTGGCGGATGGTGGTGCCGGCAGCCAGGACCTTGTCCAGGTCGTAGCTGCCAACCACATGGCCGAGTAGCAGCGCCCCCACCAGCAGGCACAAGCCGCCTGCGCCCGTGACCATCAGCGCCATATAGGCACCGCGGCGGGCGTCGGCACGATGGTGCCAGTAGCCGATCAGCAGGAAGGAGAACAGGCTGGTGAGTTCCCAGAAGAACACCAGCTGGATCAGGTTGCCCGAGATCACCAGGCCGAGCATGGCGCCCATGAACGCGAGGAAGAAAGCGAAGAAGCGTGGTACCGGGTCTTGTGGCGACATGTAATAGCGGGCGTACAGCGACACCAGCGCACCGATGCCCAGCACCAGCAGCGAGAACAGCCAGGCGAAGCCGTCCATGCGCAACACCAGGTTCAGCCCAAGGCTGGGCAACCAGAGGAATTCTTCGCGAATCACGCCACCGTGGGCAACCTGAGGGTACAGCAGTGCTACCTGGACCGTGCCGACCAGGGCCACGAGCCCGGCGAGAATGGACTCCGCGTTACGTGCGTTGTGCGGCAGCACGGCTGCCAGGCAACTGCCCACGAACGGCAGAAGCAATAGCACTATCAATGACATAGCGTTCTATTCTGGAGAAGTTTGCAAAGAATCATACGTGCCGCGGGGTTGATCACCAACACGCAAGCTGTCGCAGAATCATACAAACAGGCTGTGACAAGCTGTTTTTTTATAACAGTTTTTTACAAAGCATAGCCGTAGTTGGCGGCTTTACAGCCCCGTCTGGCGTTCGCCTTCTTCCTGCTCTTCTCGTGCTTCAGCCGCCTCGCGTGGGCGGCGAACCTTGAGCTCGCTGACCACCACCGCGATCACGATCAGCAGGCCGCCGAGCAGTGCCACGCCCGGCAGGCGCTCACCGGCGATGCGCCCGACGATCCCGGCCCATACCGGTTCGCCGGCATAGATGAGGGTGGCACGGGTGGGCGAGACCGATTTCTGCGCCCAGTTCATTGCCACCTGGATCACCGCGCTCATGGCGCCCAGGCCCACGGCGCTGGCCAGCAGCAGCCAGGAGAAGTCGGGTAGACGTTCCTGGGTCGGCACGACCATCAGGAACGCCAGTAGCGAGGCGGTTGCCAGTTGCACCACCGTCACCCGGCGCACATCGACCTGGCCGGCGTAACGGCTGATCAGGATGATTTCGCCGGCGATGGCCACGGCGCTGACCAGGGTGACCAGCTCGCCTTCGCTAAAGTGCAGGCTGCCACCCTCAGGCCCGGCCAGCAGCATCAGCCCGGTGAACGCCAGGCAGATGCCGAGGCTGGGCATCAGGCCGGGTCGCCGGCCCAGTACCAGCCATTGCAGTAGCGGTACGAATGGCACGTACAGTGCAGTGATGAACGCCGACTGGCTGCTGCTGATGGTTTGCAGGCCCATGGTCTGCAGGCCGTAACCGAGCATGATCGACACGCCGATCAGGATGCCGGCCTTCAGTTCGGTAAAGGTCAGCCCGGGCAGCGCCCGCGCCGAGACCACGCCAACGAACAGCGCGGCCGCAGCGAAACGCAGGCCAACGAAGAACATCGGGCCGCTGACAGTCATCACGTTGTGCACCAGCAGGAAGGTGCCGCCCCACAGCATGGTGATGAACACCAGCACCAGCTCGGCCTTGCTCAGGCGAAAGGTAACGGCGGAGGTCGGCTTGCTGCTGGGCTGGTTCATGGTCTTGCGCACTCGGAGAGGGCGGCGCACAATCGCCGCAAAGTGGGCAGTATACTGCGCAATATCGACCAGTGAGCAATATAGTGCACAAAGATTCTTCGCACCGGGCCTCGGTGCTGCAACATGTCAGCCTCAATGTACGCAGCCTGCGCACCGCCATCGGCATGAGCCAGACGGCGCTGGCCGAGCGCTCCGGCGTCAGCCGGCGCATGCTGGTGGCGATCGAGGCGGGCGAAAAGAATGTGAGCCTGACCACGCTCGACCTGATTGCCGAAGCCTTGGGCGTGGCTTTCAGTACCCTGATCCAGGCACCTGACCAGCGTGACCCCGGGCGCATCGACGAGTTGGCCTGGGCCGGCGAGCACCCGCAGAGCCGGGCGGTGCTGTTGGGCAGCAGTGTGGCGCGGCGGGAGGTGGAGCTGTGGGAATGGACCCTGGCACCGGGCGAGTGCTATTCCAGCGAGGCCGATGCCGAGGGCTGGAGCGAGCAGATCTATGTGGCGCAAGGGCAACTGACGCTGGTTATCGAAGGGGCCGAGCATCGCCTGCAGGTGGGGCAGTTCCATGTGTTTCCCAGCAATTGCCGGTATGCGTATCGCAACGACGGGGTGGAGGCTGTGCGGTTTGTGCGCAATGTGGTGATCTAAGGGCGCGCAGGGCTGCACCACCTGTGGAAACGGGCATGCCCGCGAACACCGGCGGCGCCGGTGCCATCCTCCGCGTCGCCTGATTCGCGGGCACGCCCGCTCCCACAGGTGCTGAGCAAGCCTGATCAGCTATTCAGCAACTCATCGGTCCTGACCACCTTGGCATAGGCAAACGCCAATGCCGCCATCACTGAATCATGCACCTGCGCTGCCGGCACCCGCTTGCCATCGAACTCCAGTGGCAGCGTGGCACACGCGTCGTGGGCCACGGTCACGTCATAACCCAGGTCGGCCGCGGCACGGGTGGCGGCGTCGATGCACATGTGGCTCATGCTGCCGGCGATGGTCACGGCCTCGACACCATGCCGGTCCAGCGTATTCTCAAGATCGGTCCCGAGGAAGGCGTTCACTTTGTGCTTTAGCACTACCGGCTCACCGGCCCTGGGCTCGACCTTGGCGTGGATGGCAGCGCCCTGCGAGCCTGGCGCGAAGAACGGGGCATCGGCGCTGTCGAACTCATGCCGCACATGCACCACCAGGTCGCCCCGGTGACGCGCTGCTGCCAGCAGGCGGGCGGCATTGTCGACCGCCTGGTCGGCACCCTCGAGGGTCCATTTGCCGCCCGGGAAGTAATCGTTCTGGATGTCGATGATGATCAGCGCCTGCTTGCTCATGCTGCCTCCTGTGGCAGTAGTCGTTGGATGACGTTAGTTATAGGCTGTGTGCACTGACCTGAGGATTGGCGCGAACGACACTATGCGGGCAAAAACTGACAACCCTGCCAGCCTGGACATCGGCCTGCTGCTATACCCCGGTGCGCAGCGCGCTGCCGTGCATGGGCTGGCCGACCTGTTCCTGGTGGCCAACCGGGTGGCTGGCGAACTGGGGGCATGCGAGTTGCCGCCGGTGCGTATCAGCTTCTGGCAGGCGGACGAGGCCGGGCAGTTGCAGCCTGCCCTCGAGAGCCCACCTGCCGTCGCGTCCGATCTGCGGGTGCTGATCATTCCGCCGAGCCTGGAGTCGGCACCGCAGGGTGAACTGCTAGAGCGCCACCGCGCGTCATTGCGCCAGTTGCACGGGCGCGGCACGGTGCTGGCATCAGTCTGCATCGGGGTGTTCTTCATCGCCGCCAGTGGCCTGCTCGATGGGCGTCCGGCCTGTACCCACTGGAACTACGTGCATTCGCTTGCCCAGCGTTTTCCTCGCGTGCGGATCGAGGCCCAGCAACCGTTGCTGGACGATGGAGACATCATCACCTCGGCCGGGCTTATGGCCTGGACCGAGCTGGGCTTGCGCTTGCTGGAGCGCTTCATGGGCGCGACGGTGGCGCGGGAAACTGCCCGCTACCTGGCGGTCGATCCGGTTGCGGCGCCGTTGCCCGGTGCCGTGTTCAACCCGCGCCTGGACCATGGCGATGAGGCGGTGCTGAAAGTGCAGCACTGGTTGCAGGGCAATGGAGGGCAGGATGCCGACCTGGCCGGCATGGCTGCCTGCGCGGGGCTGGAGGAACGCACCTTCCTGCGGCGTTTTCGCGCTGCCACGGGGCTGCGGCCAACCGAGTACTGCCAGCAGGTGAGGGTGGGACGGGCGTGTCGCTTGCTGGAGTTCACCAGGCGCAATGTCGAGCAGATCGCCTGGGGTGTCGGTTACCAGGACCCGGGGGCGTTTCGCAAGGTGTTTCAGCGTATCACCGGTCTGACCCCGAGTGATTACCGGCGGCGCTTCGCGGTATCGGGCTAGGGTACGGGGCGTTCCCAAGGCGGAAAAACGCTTGACCTTGATATAACTTGAGGTTTTACCCTGCTCGGCATCGCGCTGCATGCGTCCGTCAGCAGGAGACCATTCATGATGGCAACATCCCACCCCCTGTGGTTTACCCAGATGATCGAATATGAGGTGCCCGGCAGCTGCCAGCAGGCGTTGGCCGAGGCGCTGGTGGCACGCAGCGAAGAACTGGCCGCGCGCTGCGAAGGGTTGCAGGGTGTCAGTATCCAGGCCAGTGACGATGGCAGCCGGGTGTTGCAGTACCTGCAATGGCAGTCCCGCCAGGCGTGGGCGGCCGCGGCCGTGCTGTTCAACGAGGAGCCGTTGCTTGAACTGCTTGGCCAGCATCAGGCGCGTAGCGTCAACTTTGCCGCGTACCAGACCCTGCGCAGCCTGGTACGCGGCGCCGATGGCGGCCTGCAGTGCCTGGTGGGTGGGCCTCAGGCATACCAGGGTGCGTAGTGCGGGTAACGGTCCAGGCGGGCGCCAATGACCATTTCGCTGACCCATGCCGCCAAGATCGAGCTGTAGGCTTTCTGGCTCTCTTCGCTGGACAAGGCGTGGTCGGCACCGTCGACGATGCGGTGAGTGAGCGAATGGGCGCTGACAAATGCCGAGCGGTAGCTCATCAGCGTGCTGTGTGGCACGTAGTCGTCCTGTTCGGACTCTACCAGCAGCACATCGCCGCCGAACTCGGCACAGGCTGCCAGTGCGCGGTTGTCCGCCGGGCCGAGCGGGCGCTGGCGGTAAGCGTTCAGCCGTTGCCGATCGAGGGTTTGCTTGGGGAGGTTCCATTCGTCGTCCCAGTACATGGCGGGTACCCGCAGGGCCAGCCATTTGACCGGCCGCTCGCGGGTCAGCAGGGTGGCCAGGTAGCCACCATAGCTGCTGCCGATGATGGCGATGGCACTGCTGTCGACGGCCGGGTGGCTTACCAGCCGGTCATAGGCCACCAGCAGGTCTGTCAGGTTCTGCTCGCGGGTTACCGTCAGCCGTTGGCTTTCGGTTTTTTCGTGGCCGCGCAGGTCGAAGGTCATGCACACACAGCCCAGCCCGGTGATATGCCGGGCGCGGGCCAGGTCACGTTGCTGGCTGCCACCCCAGCCGTGGACGAAGAGGATGCCCGGCATCTTGCTGCCGGGGCTGACCAGGGTGCCGACGATGCTGTCATCCTCGACCTGCAGTTCAACGGTTTCACTCTGAATGGTCATGTTCGCGAATCCGCGCAAATTTGCTGAGTTGTCCGAGTTCACTGTCGTTTCCTTGGTAGAAGAGGGTGGCGTCAGTGGGCAGTTCGGGGGTGCCGAACACTTCATGGGTGGAGGCACGCACCCGTTGCAATGCCGGGTCGTCGGCGAACGCTTGCAAGGCCAGCAGCTCGGCACTGCTGGCACCGCCCAGGCGCCAGGATTGTTCGAGTACGCCGCTGCGCAGGTGGCCCTGATGGTTGACGCCGCGGGCGATGTCGTAGTTGCGCCGTGAGGCGATGAAGCCGGGGAAGTGCTGCTCGGCGGCCTGCTCGTAGGCCATCGCCTGGTTGATGGCCAGGCGCAGCGGCTCGTCCAGCGGCAGTTGCAGCAGCGCCTGGTAGTCACCGCGTACCACTACCAGGTCGGAGCCGCCATACACTTGCGTGCCCTGATGGTCGCGGGTGAGCTGCTGGGTGCCGTGATAGCTGCAGGTCAGGCCGGCGACGCGTACCTGGCCGACGCTGAAGGTTTGCACTTCACTGAGGTCTTCCTCGAGCACCAGCCCCCATAACGAAAGGGCCTGCTCATCCATGCCGGCCAGCAGTGGTTCCAGTTCATCCACCGTGGTGATGACCTGTTGCCCTCGGCCTGCGCAGGCAAGCACCGGCTTTATTCGCAACGGGCCGTCCGTCAATAACAGCTGTGCGGCGATGCGCGCATCGGCCTTGCTGAACACGGTATAGCCGCGCAGCAGGGCGTCGCTGGCTTGCCGGGCGAAGGCGTCGGTCCAGCCCGGCGGGAAACTGGCGCCTGCCGGCAGCGGGTGGGAGATTGCCTTGGTTGCCATGTAGGGGTATGCGACCAGGCCGCCGAACAGGTCCTGCTCGCTGGATATGCCCAATGCAGCATGGCGCTTGGGATCGACCAGGGTTTCGGTGGGCAGGTAGTAGTAGCCATCGGTGGCGCTTGGTGGCTGGCTGGGTTGCACGTGCGGGCAGCCAAGCAGACGGGCCAGGCCATCGGCAAGCTTGAGGTGTACGGCATGCTCGTGGTCGGGGGTGTGCGCGCGGGTGTCGAGCAGCACCACGCCGCTTTTAGGGGCGCAGCCATTGGGCATGGTCATTTGCCTGTATGCAATGAATGTACTGAGTGTGAAGCCGGTGCTTTGAGGAAGTTCAGCGAAACTTGATCGGTGGTCCTGGCCCTTCTGTAGGAAATGTCTGGTATGCGCAGGGCGTGACGGGCAATGCATGCCGTGTGTCGGTCGCCAAGATTGCAGGGCTGCGGCGGCTGTTCCATTATCGGCGCACTGGATAAACCGTGATGTAGCCGCAGGAGAGCGCATGAACGTTCAGACCACCCTTGGGCAAAGCGTGCCGCAGCGCCTCGTGCAGGTGCGCCAGGCAATGGCAGCAGAGGGCATCGATGCCTTGCTGGTACCCTCGGCCGACCCCCATCTTTCCGAATACCTGCCCGGTTACTGGCAGGGGCGCCAGTGGCTGTCGGGTTTCCACGGCTCGGTCGGCACGCTGGTGGTTACGGCTGGCTTTGCCGGGTTGTGGGTCGATAGCCGCTACTGGGAACAGGCGGAGCACGAGTTGGCAGGCAGTGGCATCGAGTTGATGAAGTTGCTGCCGGGCAAGCCTGGCGCGCTGGAGTGGCTAGCGGATCACGTCGAGCCCAATGGCAAGGTGGCGGTAGATGGCGCGGTCATGGCCTTGGCTTCGGCGCGCCAGCTGGGTGAGCGGCTGAAAGCGCGCGGGGCGCGCCTGGTGACTGACAAGGACCTGCTGGGCCAGGTCTGGGAGGGGCGCCCGGCACTGCCGGGCAATCCGGTCTACCAGCATTTGCCACCGCAGGCCACGGTGAGCCGTGCGGAAAAACTGGCACAGTTGCGCCAGAGCGTGCAGGCCAAGGGGGCCGACTGGCACTTTATCGCTACCCTGGATGACATTGCCTGGTTGTTCAACCTGCGCGGCAGCGATGTACCCTACAACCCGGTGTTCGTGGCCTTTGCCCTGATCAGCCAGCAGCAGGCCATCCTGTTCGTTGGGCAGGACAAGCTCGACGAACATCTGCGCCAGGTGCTGGCGGCCGACGGTATCGAAGTGCGCGACTACGCCGAAGCCGGCCAGGCCCTTGCCGCGATGTCGGCCGGTAGCCGATTGCTGATCGACCCGGCCCGGGTAACCTGTGGCCTGCTGGACAACCTGCCGGCCGAGGTGGAACTGGTCGAAGGACTCAACCCCAGCACCCTGAGCAAGTCGTGCAAGGGTGACGAAGACCTGGTACACATCCGCCAGGTAATGGAGCAGGACGGTGCGGCCTTGTGCGAGTTCTTCGCCTGGCTCGAGGCCAGCCTCGGTCGGGAGCGGGTTACCGAACTGACGATCGACGAGCAGCTGAGTGCCGCGCGTGCCCGCCGGCCAGGCTTCGTGTCGTTGAGTTTCTCGACCATCGCCGCCTTCAATGGCAATGGCGCGATGCCGCATTACCGTGCCACGGAGCAGTCCCATGCAGTCATCGAGGGCGACGGGTTGCTGCTGATCGATTCGGGCGGCCAGTACCTTGGCGGCACTACTGACATCACTCGCATGGTGCCGGTGGGCAACCCAAGCCAGGCGCAGAAGCAGGATTGCACGCGCGTGCTCAAAGGCATGATCGCCCTGTCGCGCGCTACCTTCCCGCGTGGCGTGCTGTCGCCGTTGCTCGACGCCATTGCCCGGGCACCGATCTGGGCTGATCAGGTGGATTACGGCCACGGTACCGGGCATGGGGTAGGTTACTTCATGAATGTGCACGAAGGGCCGCAAGTGATTGCCTACCAGGCGGCGCCCGCCCCGCAGACGGCGATGCAGGTGGGCATGATCAGCTCGATCGAGCCGGGTACGTATCGCCCGGGGCAGTGGGGGGTACGTATCGAGAACCTGGTGGTCAACCGCGAGGCTGGCAAGAGCGTCTTCGGCGACTTCCTGAACTTCGAGACCCTGACGCTGTGCCCGATCGACACCCGTTGCCTGTTGCCCGAGCTGCTCGCCAGGGAAGAGCTGGACTGGTTGAACGGTTATCACGTCAAGGTGCGCGAGCGCCTGGCGCCCTTGCTCAAGGGCGAGGCACTGGCCTGGCTGGAAGCGCGCACCGCGCCGTTGTAAGGAAAAATGTGAGCCAATGAAAAGGGCAGCTTGAGAGCTGCCCTGTTTTCTACTTGCAGATGACGATCATGCTGCGGCTGGTGTAACCCGCCGGGTTGATCCCGAACAAGTAGTCACCGGGTTCCTCATCAGTATCGCCCGAGCGGGCAATGACCCGGTAGCCGCGCGTGCTGCAAGAGGTCGCGGCCTTGCTGTAGCAGTTGTCCCACGATGAAGAAAGGCCAGAGCAGTTGATATGCAGGCCTTTCTTGCCCCTTTTGACCTCAGTCTTGGCCGTGGCGGCACATCCAGCAATAGCCAAGATGGCCAGGATGAGCAAAATACGTTTCATTCCTGTCCTTAAATGCAGGGCGGATCAGTTGTCTGGCCCCGTCGTTATCGCTTCGGTTCTTCCTGAAATATCCCCAGCGTCCGTGTTCGGTCCAGTAGATAGCGTAAAGATGATGATTCTGTGACAGCTTAATCAGCGAGAAGGGTCGCTACAATCATTAATCCTGTCTCAAATGAAAATATTTCTCATATCAGTCTGCTGCGACGGCCGGGCTGGGCTCCTTGCGCATCGACAGGGTGGTACCGACCGACGCGGTAATGATTGCCAGAATAGCCAGCCACTGGGTAATCGTCAGCACCTCGCCCAGGAACAGCAGGCCGGACAGTGCGCCGAATGCTGGCTCGATGCTCATGAGGGTGCCGAAGGTGCGTGCCGGGATGCGCGTGAGGGCAACCATTTCCAGGCTGTAAGGCAGAGCAGTGGACAGTACCGCGACGCCCAGTGCCATGGGGATCAATGAAGGTGTGAGCAAGGCGCTGCCGGCATGGGCGATACCGACGGGGGCAACGAACAGCGCGGCGACCACTACGCCCAGTGCGGCACTCTGGATACCATGCTCGGCCCCGGCACGCTGCCCGAACAGGATGTACAGCGCCCAGCATACGCCCGCGCCCAGGGCGTAGGCTGCGCCGACCGGGTCGAGGGCCTGCCCGCCATGGCCGGCCGGCAGCAACAGCAACAGGCCGACGATAGCCAGGGCAATCCACAGGAAGTCGATCGGTCGACGCGAGGAGACGATCGCCACGGCCAGCGGGCCAGTGAACTCCAGCGCAACGGCAATGCCGATCGGCACTGTTTGCAGGGCCATATAGAAGAGGAAATTCATGCCGCCCAGCGCCATGCCATAGATGATGACATTGCGCAGGGTGTTGGTGGTCATGCGGACACGCCACGGGCGCAGTATCAGCAGCATGATGATGCTGGCGAAGATCAGACGCAGGGTGGTAGTGCCTTGGGCGCCGACGAGGGGAAACATGCTTTTGGCCAGGGAAGCACCAGACTGTATCGATGCCATGGCGATGAGCAGCAGGCCGATCGGGAAGAGGGTAGCGGCCAGGCTGCGGGGCTGGGTGTTCATTTCTGTGCGGCGATCCTTGGCGGGTTGGGGGTGAGCAATATAGTGCGCAATTACGAGGGAAGGGGGCAAGGTGCATGGCGTAGTTATTTCGGCCCCTTAGCGATTGCCCGCCGCGCAGACAAGGCGGTCGCGTGCGCTGGCACTGACATTACTGGCCCGAAACAGATATGGGAGCAGCCTTGTGCTGCGAAGCGCCGCGCGGGCGGCGCTCGATCTCATAGGCGCTGAAGGTGGTGTGGCGAGCACCTGGCGGCTCTGACGCGGTCTTTTTCAAAAAGATTCTAAATTATTGAAATTAAAGGTTGACCTCCTGAAAAGCCGCCCTATAATGCGCACCACTCCAACGCGGTAGCGAAGCAAAGCCAGCCACCCTGTTGAGTCAAGTGTTTGAAGCTAAACGAGTTTCTCGCAAAAAACTTCAAAATAAACGCTTGACAGCAAATGAGGAAAGCGTAGAATGCGCGCCTCGGTTGAGACGAAAAGCTCTTAACCAAACGCTCTTTAACAAATCGAATCAAGCAATTCGTGTGGGTGCTTGTGAGTACGGACTGATAGTCACAAAGATTATCAGCATCACAAGTGGCCATGC
>NZ_NEJR01000032.1:0-23858 GCF_002113165.1 Pseudomonas sp. B19(2017) | reverse complement strand
CGGCCTGGGATACCTGTGTGGCGCAGCGCAGTGATGACCGCTCGGAGTACCTGCAGTCCATCGGCCAGCAGTAAGCCTGTACCGGCCTCTTCGCGGGCACGCCCGCTCCCACATGGGCGGCGGGGTTCCTGTGGGAGCGGGCGTGCCCGCGAAGAGGCCGGTACAGGCGCAAATCAAACCACCCGGGCCAGGCGGTCCTCTCGCGGGCAACGCTGGTACCGCGCCCGATAACAGCGGGTAAAGTACGAAGCCGACTCGAACCCGCACGCCACCCCCACCTCCAGCACAGTCATGTCGGTCTGGCGCAACAACTGCCTGGCTTTATCCAGCCGCAGTCGCAAATAGAACCCACTGGGCGTGTCATCCAGGTGCACCCGGAACAGCCGCTCCAGCTGGCGCCGGGTCACCTGCACCGCTTCGGCCAGCACCTGGGTATTGAGCGGCTGCTCGGTGTTGCGCTCCATTTCGCCAATCACCTTCACCAGCTTCTTGTTGCTGATGCCATAGCGGCTAGCGATCTGCATGCGCTGGTGGTCCTGTCGCTGGCGGATACGTCCGAGCACGAATTGCTCCGACACCTGCACCGCCAGTTCACTACCGTGGGCTTGCGCTATCAGGTCGAGCATCAGGTCGATCGAAGCGGTGCCACCGGCACAGGTAATGCGCCGCCGGTCGATCTCGAACAGCTCCTGGGTCGCCTGCAGGCTCGGGTAATTCTCCTTGAACGCCTCCAGTGCCTCCCAGTGCACGGTGGCGCGATGGCCGTCGAGCAGACCGGCCTCGGCCAGCACCACCGCGCCGGTATCGATGCCACCCAGAATCACCCCCTCATGGTCCAGACGGCGCAGCGCCTGCTGCAGCGTCGGCCCGTAACAGGCCAGTGGTTCGAAACCGGCGACGATCAGCAGGATGCCGCCAGGCTCGCCCGCCGCCAGCGCCGCATCGGCGTTAACCGACATGCCATTGCTGGCCAGCACCGCACCGCCGTCCAGGCTCAACACCTGCCAGCGATACGACGGGCCTTTGAAGCGGTTGGCCACCCGCAGTGGCTCCAGGGCGCTGATGAAGCCCATGGCCGAGAAGCCGGGCAACAACAGGAAATGAATGATTTGCGGCATTGCATGCTCCACGGCAAAGGTGGTCGCCTCCGTGCAATTGTTGGTCGCCAGGGTGCGATTTTCCACCCTGGCAGCAGCGTAGCGTGTTCACACGGCCCAGAGAGGCCGGCCCCTATAAAAAACGCCCTGCCGATGGAGAGCCACCATGCAACGCTTGATCCGCCGCAGCCTGTTATCCGTAGCTCTGACAACTATCGTCGCTTCCCCGCTGTATGCCGCAGAACCAGCGGCCTGCAAGAACGTCCGTCTGGGCGTGGTCAACTGGACCGATGTCATCGCCACCAGCGCCATGGCCCAAGTGCTGCTCGATGGCCTTGGCTACCAGACCAGACAGACCAGCGCTTCGCAGCAGATCATCTTCGCCGGCATCCGCGACAAACGCCTGGACATGTTCCTGGGTTACTGGAACCCGATCATGACCCAGACCATCACCCCGTTCGTCGACGCCAACCAGGTCAAAGTCCTCGAAAAACCCAGCCTGGAAGACGCCCGCGCCACCCTCGCCGTGCCCAAATACCTGTACGACAAGGGTTTGAAGACCTTCGCCGACATCCACAAGTTCGAGAAGGAGCTGGGCGGCAAGATCTACGGCATCGAGCCAGGCTCCGGTGCCAATACCCAGATCAAGGCGATGATCACCAAGAACCAGTTCGGCCTGGGCAAGTTCCAGCTGGTCGAGTCCAGCGAGGCCGGCATGCTCGCCGCCGTCGACCGCGCCGTACGGCGCAAGGAAGCGGTGGTGTTCTTCGGCTGGGCGCCGCACCCGATGAACGTGAACATCGACATGGCCTACCTGGGTGACAGCCAGGACGCCCTGGGCCCGGACGAAGGCCGCGCCACGGTGTGGACGGTGACTGCGCCAGACTACGCCGAACGCTGCCCCAACGCCCACCGCCTGCTGGCCAACCTGAAGTTCAGCGCCGAGGACGAGAGCCGCATGATGCAGCCGCTGCTCGACCACAAGGACGCGCTGGAGTCGGCCCGCCAGTGGCTCAAGGACCACCCCGAGGACAAGGCCCGCTGGCTGGAAGGTGTGACCACCTTTGATGGCAAGCCGGCTGCGGACAACCTCAAGCTCACCGCCAACTGACAAGGCCCTTTCGCAGCACAAGGCTGCTCCTACAGGTACAGCGCAATGCTCAAGGTCTGCGCAGACCCTGTGGGAGCGGGCGTGCCCGCGAAAAGGCCACCACAGATACCACAAGGAACCCCGCCATGAACCACGATGTCATCATCACCTGCGCCCTCACCGGCGCCGGCGACACCGCCTCGAAAAGCCACCTCGTTCCCGTCACCCCCAAGCAGATCGCCGAGTCTGCAGTAGAGGCCGCCAAAGCCGGCGCCACCGTGGTCCACTGCCACGTCCGCGACCCGCAAACCGGCCGCTTCAGCCGCGATGTGGCGTTGTATCGCGAAGTCATGGAGCGCATTCGTGAAGCCGATGTAGACATCATCGTCAACCTTACCGCCGGCATGGGTGGCGACCTGGAAATCGGCCCGGGGGAAACACCCCTGGAGTTCGGCCCGGGTACCGACCTGATCGGCCCCCTGGAGCGCCTGGCCCACGTCGAAGCGCTGCTACCGGAAATCTGCACCCTCGACTGCGGCACCCTCAACTTCGGCGACGGCAACTCGATCTACGTTTCCACCCCGGCGCAGCTGCGCGCCGGTGCCAGGCGCATCACCGAACTGGGTGTAAAAGCCGAGCTGGAAATCTTCGATACCGGCCACCTGTGGTTCGCCAAGCAGATGATGAAAGAAGGCCTGCTCGAAGACCCGCTTTTCCAGCTGTGCCTGGGCATCCCGTGGGGCGCACCGGCTGATACCACCACCATGAAGGCCATGGTCGACAACCTGCCAGCCAACGTCACCTGGGCCGGGTTCGGCATCGGCCGCATGCAGATGCCAATGGCTGCGCAAGCGGTGCTGCTCGGCGGCAACGTGCGGGTTGGCCTGGAAGACAACCTGTACCTCGATCGTGGGGTGCTGGCCAGCAACGGTCAGCTGGTGGAGCGCGCTGCCGAAATCATCACCCGCATGGGTGGCCGCGTACTCAGCCCGGCAGAAGGCCGGGAAAAAATGAACCTCAAGCGCCGCTGATCCCCTTCAGGAGACCGATATGCCCTTCATCACCGAGATCAAGACCTTCGCCGCCCTGGGTAGTGGCGTGATCGGCAGCGGCTGGGTCGCCCGCGCCCTCGCCCATGGCCTGGACGTGGTCGCCTGGGACCCGGCGCCCGGCGCCGAGCAGGCCCTGCGCAAGCGCATCGCCAACGCCTGGCCAGCCCTGGAGAAACAAGGCCTGACACCCGGTGCGTCCCAGGACCGGCTGAAATTCGTGGCCACCATCGAGGAGTGCGTACGCGACGCTGATTTCATCCAGGAAAGCGCACCCGAGCGCCTGGACCTGAAGCTTGACCTGCACGCCAAGATCAGCGCTGCCGCCAAGCCCGACGCGATCATCGGTTCCAGCACCTCGGGCCTGCTGCCCAGCGAGTTCTACGAGTCATCCACTCACCCTGAACGTTGCGTGGTCGGTCACCCGTTCAACCCGGTTTACCTGCTGCCGCTGGTCGAGATCGTCGGCGGCAATCGCACTGCTCCCGAAGCCATCGAAGCCGCAAAAACCATCTACACCGCACTGGGCATGCGCCCGCTGCATGTGCGCAAGGAAGTCCCTGGCTTCATCGCCGACCGCCTGCTCGAAGCGCTGTGGCGCGAGGCCCTGCATCTGGTCAACGACGGCGTGGCCAGCACCGGCGAAATCGACGACGCGATCCGCTTCGGCGCCGGCCTGCGCTGGTCGTTCATGGGCACGTTCCTCACCTACACCCTGGCCGGTGGCGACGCCGGCATGCGCCACTTCATGGCCCAGTTCGGCCCTGCGCTGAAGCTGCCCTGGACCTACCTGCCAGCGCCAGAGTTGACCGACAAGCTGATCGACGATGTGGTCGAAGGCACGTCGGAGCAGTTGGGTGACCGCAGCATTGCGGCGCTTGAGCGCTATCGTGATGACACCCTGCTGGCCGTGCTGGAAGCGGTGAGAACCAGCAAGGCCAGCCATGGCATGGCCTTTGGCGACTGAGGAGCAGACGATGCCCGCACTGATCACCTACCGTACCCCGGTCCTGGAAGACTGGGTCGACTACAACGGGCATCTGCGCGATGCCTTCTACCTGCTGATCTTCAGCTACGCCACCGATGCGCTGATGGAGCGCATCGGCCTCGATGCCGACAGTCGTGGGCAGAGCGGCAATTCGCTGTTCACCCTGGAGGCACACATCAACTACCTGCACGAAGTGAAGCTGGGCACCGAGGTGTGGGTGCAGACGCAGGTTATCGGTTTCGACCGCAAGCGCCTGCATATCTACCACAGCCTGCACCGGGCGGGGTTCGACGAGGCGCTGGCGGCCAGCGAGCAGATGCTGCTGCATGTGGACCTGACGGGGCCGAAGTCGGCACCTTTCAGTGAGCGAAGTGTCGGGTTGCTGCAAGGGTTGGTGGATGAGCAGCAGGGCCTGCCGTCGGCTGAGTACCTGGGCCGATTAATAACCCTGCCTACGCCAAACTGAGCAGCAACCCATAACCTGTGGGAGCGGGCATGCCCGCGAATGCGATGGTGGATCCACCGCCGCATTCGCGGGCACGCCCGCTCCCACAGGTTATGTATCCGGGCAAAAAAATAACCCCGGAAAGCCGTGAGCATCCGGGGCCAAGAGCGAGCAACATCCACTGTGCATGAACGAGGGTGACCAAACCCTCAGGTACCGTGAATGGCTTCAGTGTGCGGCCTTCCAAGGTGCTCGATTTAGCCGGAAACGACCTGTTCTTAGCCAATGCAGCCACGGCACCATTCTGTTGTTGCGGGCATGTCGCCGGCGTCACAGAATCGGTCGTAAATCACAGCAGCACTCTCTTAGCGATAAAAGGGACAACAGCCATGATGCATGCGGATTTGATAGACCAGGACGACCTGGCAGGCCACCTGCGCGCGCGCGGGTTCGATATTCCGGCCGGGGCGACTGCCGAGCAGGCCTGCGAAGCGGTGGTGCGTGGGCTGACCGAGCCCAATGCACGGGCGCTGAAGGGGATGGTGGAGCAGATGTATACCGGGAGCGCGACGATCCTGCCGGCGGTGCGCCAGGCCATCGACAAACAGCTGTTGCCGGCGTTGGCGCAGTTCAACAAGCGCGCCTGAGGGGCGCAGCGATTACAGGGGCGTGGCAGAGCTTAAACGCACTCCGTAATTGGCATTGAGGGCTTTGCGCGATTCGCATAGCCCTTATTTCACCGAATAGACCCCTTCACGCTTGGCTTGCTTACTCGTTGTAGGGGATCATGACGAACCACCTGATATGAGCAGGTATCTTCACAAACACGTTATGGGTCACGCCTTCGGGCGTTCCGCCTCCAGTATCACCCAGCAGAGGGATGTCAAAACCCGTTCCGGTATAATCCTTGGAAATCAAGAATCGCCTTAAGATCACCAACCCCCACCCTCCCACGACAACCGCCCGCCCTCTTTTGCTCCATGGCTGCAGCGATACGCGCATGCTACCCCCATGATTTCTTATGTTCCGGAAAACCGGAATAAACCACCAATACGGTACACGTACTCTAGCGACGCTGCCCTGGAAGTCGGGCTCTGGATACAAATCAAAAGTCACCAACGGACGCTCTGTCTCATCACCGCCGCCGGGCTCTTCTGGGGCATTTAGATTTTGTAGATTTTGATTAATGATAACGTTGATCAGTTCTGGTGTAGCGAAGTCCAGCAAGACCACCTGCGGTGCTGCCCAACTCCCCATATAGTTGTTAAGGTTGCCCGCCAATTCCGCATTTATTTTTTTTGCCATCTGCTCGATTGAATCATCAATGCCTCGCGGCGTGCAGATCCAGTTCAACATGAAACCATACCGGCTGGAATTGTAATGTTTGCCCCACTTCCTCAGTTGATCAGAAATCACTCTTCCCGGATCGTTATCGTCAGCATACTCATCAAAAATACCATATTTTCCATTGCCCGTAACATTGCTCTTCCTGAAAAACCCTGACGCGGGCGCAGCTGTTAACGAGTCGCTAACAACCAATATCTTTCCACGCAACTCAGCGACTGTGAACTCATTAACGGCTCGCCGCTTCTCGACTTCGCCTGGCATTTCATATTTAAATAAGAAACTGTTATAAGCCGTATTTCTAAGCATCGCCTCCACCAAGGAGCGATCCTCCGTGGCTATGTGCGAAAATGATAAAACTACAAACTCACCGGGGTGCTCGCTCAAGAACCGAGTAATATTATATAGCACCAGAGCGAGGGGCGTGCCATTGCAACCCATACCAGAGCCTGTTCCAGTTCGGTGATAGCATACCAATTCATTTTCGTATGTGAATACGCGAATATCCAGGTATCGAACCCCCATGTTAAGTTGATCACCGATGCCTACAGATTGTGTTTTCGACATTGATTGTCCAACTGCGCCACCGGTGCAATGGTCGATGTACTGCCCCATGCCGGAGTGATGGGTACCCGGAAGTACCAGCTGCTGCAGGCGCCAGCTATCATGCAGCGATTTCATCCACGCGTTACCTGGCAGCGCATCGAGCGAACCATTGTAAATAAAGATCTTCTCGTCAGTATTGGGCTCTCCGCCGCGCTGGAAATACATAGAGGCAGGGAAATGACCGTAAGGGGTCTTGGCCCTGCCGTTGGCCCGTACCCAACGACGACCGTCATCCGGGTTATGGGCGCCTTCAGCGCCGAACCACCAGTTGTTCGCTACCCCGGTGTGGCCCTGGGCGAGGTAGACATTCCTGAACTCCAGGTCTTGTGCGCCCCCTTCGAAACTCCCACCAGTCACAGTCAACTTCAATGTCCCTTTGAAAGCGAAGTTGAGTTTATCGGGTGAATGACCAAACGTGTTTTCAGCGTCCTTGACTCGGGCTTTGAACCAATTTGCTACCTCATGCGTGCCATGACGCCCGACGCTGAAGTTCAGTTTTCCTGCGGAACCAAAGTCCTTGGTGAATACAGGCTTGACACGCCCCTTCGGGTCTTCTCCCTCACTGACCATTGACTCTTCGACCGTGTATGACCCTCTGATGACTTCGTTGGCCGTACCGAAGGTTTGCCCATACTTGGATTGGAAATAGACTTCGTTGTCTCTATAGGTCTGATCTACGCCTGGCTGTGAGCACTCATCTACGCTGCGTGTCTGTTTCCCACCGTTCGGCAGCATAAAAGTTATAGACCAACGCGCATTAACATTTTTCAGCACTTCTGGCTTTAACGATTCAGGATGTATTCTATCCAGATAGTCTTTCAGCGGATAGGGATGCGCCCAATAATAATCAGCCGAATTACCTGTATACCCTTGCGGGTAAAGTCTAACTATCGTGCTGAATACGCCTTCGATTTCGGCCATAGCACTGATTTCATAAAAAATACCGCCATTTGAATTCAACAATTCTTCGGCTAATTTAGTTTCACTGACAGGGGACAAGCTTTCATGATTCCCGTCAGCGGCGGGCGCTGTATTCCGTTGAGGTACAGCAACGCGTTTACGCCAAATACCGTCAGGGTTAGTGCTCACCACTACGTCGAGATCGAAAATACCCAATGCAATTGATTGTGGTCGGTCAATCTCTTCATACTCGCCCCACGCCTGCGGATTCATATTATACGGCTCAGTGGTGAGCAGAAGGATATCGCCGTCCGGGCTGATAAAGCTGATTTCCACAACTTCCGAGGTTGTCGAACTGGTCATGATTGCTTCACTCAGTGATGTTGGTGGCCCATTTAGCGCGCTGGCTGTATAGGCAACAACTAGCAAAAATGTCAGTTTCGGCAGTTAGGCTGATGGGCTAAATTGTTTGCCTCACGCCATTCAGGAGAAATTGAGGGACGCACAGGTTAAAAATCCGTGCAGTCCCTGTAGGAGCGGGTTTACCCGCGAAGAGGCGAGCGCCGTTCAGAGCCTTACGCTGGCAAAGGTCGACTCGTTGCGCGCCTGGCTCAGGGCCGCCATTGGCCCGCTGTGCGGCGACAGGGTCATGGCCTGCGGGATCGGCATCATCGCCACCTGCTGCGCGGTGTTGGAACCCACGCGCTCGTCACGCGGTGGAATGCCGAAGTACTCGCGGTAGCACTTGGAGAAGTGCGGGGTAGACACGAAGCCGCATACCGACGCCACTTCGATGATCGACATCGGCGTCTGCTTCAGCAACTGCCGGGCGCGGATCAGGCGCAGCTTCAGGTAGTAACGCGACGGCGAACAGTGCAGGTACTTCTGGAACAGGCGCTCAAGCTGGCGTCGCGATACCGATACATAAACCGCCAGTTCGTCCAGGTCGATCGGCTCTTCGAGGTTGGCCTCCATCAGCGCGACGATTTCCTGCAGCTTCGGCTGGTTGGTACCCAGCATGTGCTTGAGCGGTACGCGCTGGTGGTCCTGCTCGTTGCGAATACGCTCGTAGACGAACATTTCGGAGATTGCCGCCGACAGTTCACGGCCGTGGTCGCGACTGATCAGGTGCAGCATCATGTCCAGCGGCGCGGTGCCGCCGGAGCTGGTGAAGCGGTTGCGGTCGAGGGTGAACAGGCGGGTGCTCATGTTGACCCGTGGATAGGCCTCCTGCATGGCTGCCAGGCATTCCCAATGCACGCTGCAATCAAAACCATCGAGCAGACCAGCGCAGGCCAGTGCCCAGCTGCCGGTACACACTGCACCAAGGCGGCGCGACTGCCGGGCCTGGGCTTGCAACCAGGTGACATGCTCACGGGTAACGGTGCGCTGGATGCCGACGCCACCGCAGACGATCACGGTGTCGATAGGTGGGGCGCTGTGCATCGCCGCGTCCGGAGTGATCTGCAAACCATCGCTGGCCCACACCTGGCCGCCATCGACGGTGAGGGTGTGCCAGCGGTACAGCTCGCGGCCGGATAGCTGGTTGGCCATGCGCAGCGGCTCGACGGCCGATGCCAGGGAAATCAGGGTGAAATTGTCCAATAGGAGAAACCCGATGGACTGGGGGGCTGTGCGGTTCTGGGTTGGGTTCCCGGAGGTGTACGACGTCATCGCGATTTCTCCTCACACAAATGCAGGGTGTGCCTCAGGCGGGCACTGATTTCTTGTTATGTATGACCCCGGTTTCATGTGCAGGGGCCTTGGTGCCAAACTCAACGCAAACGCCGTGCCGGAAATTGAACGCCTATCCAAAAAAACCTGAAAACGACGCCTATATCAGGCAAATCAGGTGCTTTGGTCGAGCCGGCCAATCTCTGTAGAACGGGCGTGCTAGGCGTTGCGCGTGTAACGGCTGAGCAATTTGGTGACAGGCGCAGTCTAGGATGCCCAGAAACGACACTCTTTAGTGTCACCGACAATGCCCACATTGATAACGACACCCGACGATCGGTATGCGTCGCACTGCACCATAAAGAGACATTTGTGGCTGTGCTGCACCTGTTTCAATCTCGAGGGCCCCTTCGCGGGCACGCCCGCTCCCACAGGGATTGCGCAGTTCCTGTGGGAGCGGGCGTGCCCGCGAAGAGGACCTTTAGGTCAAATCAGACTATCAGCATTCGATAGCACTGACCGCCAGACCACCACGCGAGGTCTCTTTGTACTTGTCGTGCATGTCGGCCCCGGTATCGCGCATGGTGCGGATCACCTGATCGAGGGAAATGAAGTGCTCGCCGTCACCACGCAGGGCCATCTGTACCGCGTTGATGGCCTTTACCGCAGCAATCGCGTTGCGCTCGATGCACGGCACCTGCACCAACCCGCCGACCGGGTCGCAGGTCAGGCCCAGGTTGTGTTCCAGGGCGATCTCGGCAGCGTTCTCCACCTGGGGCGGGGTGGCACCCAGCACTTCGGCAAGGCCCGCCGCAGCCATGGCGCAAGCCGAACCGACTTCACCCTGGCAGCCCACTTCGGCACCCGAGATCGATGCATTCTTCTTGCACAGGATGCCCACCGCGGCAGCAGCGAGGAAGAAGTCGACCACGCTGGACTCGTTCACCGCATCGCTGAAGCGCATGTAGTAGTGCAACACCGCCGGGATGATGCCCGCCGCGCCATTGGTCGGCGCGGTGACCATGCGCCCGCCGGCGGCGTTTTCTTCGTTGACCGCCAGGGCGAACAGGTTGACCCACTCCATGGCACTCATGGTCGAGCCGATGACGTTGGGCTTGCCGATTTCCTGCAGGCTGCGGTGCAGCTTGGCGGCGCGGCGGCGCACGTTCAACCCGCCGGGCAACGTGCCCTCGTACTTGAGGCCATTGTTGACGCATTCCTGCATGGCTTCCCAGAGCTTGTGCAGGCCGGCGCGGATTTCTTCCTCGCTGCGCCAGACCTTCTCGTTGGCCATCATCAATTGCGACACGCTGAGGTCGTTTTGCTTGCACAGGCGCAGCAGTTCAGCGGCGCTGTTGAAATCGTACGGCAGCACCGTCTGGTCGGCATCCAGCACGCCGCTGGCAGCCTGGGCAGCATCGACCACGAAGCCGCCACCCACCGAGTAATAAGTGTCGCGGTGCAGCTCGCCCTGCTCGCCTTCGGCTATCAGGGTCATGGCGTTGGGGTGGTACGGCAGGTTCTCGTCCAGCAGCAGCATGTCGCGGGCCCAGACGAATTCGATGGGCAGGCGGTTGTCCAGCTGCAGGGTGTTGGTTTCACGCAGGTCGGCGATGCGCGGCACGATCTGGGTCGGGTCGATGGCGTCAGGCCATTCGCCCATCAAGCCCATGATGGTGGCATTGTCGGTGCCATGACCGACACCGGTGGCCGATAGCGAGCCATACAGGCGCACTTCGATCCGCTTCACACGTTCCAGCTCGCCGCGTTCTCGCAGGCCCTGGACGAACAGGGCGCCAGCACGCATGGGGCCGACGGTGTGGGAGCTGGAGGGCCCGACACCGATCTTGAACAGGTCGAACACGCTGATGGCCATTGTCGAATCACCTCTTGCTGGGCTTGTCTCTGCGCGCCATGCGCAGGGCGGGGCAGCTGCTAGGCTGAAGCAGCAGGCCGCCTTGAATGCACGCATCATCGGGCTTTTGCCGCCCCCCTCGCCGTCTGCAACCGACGTACTTTTGTCCAGCAGCGCCGCGCTGTTTTCTACCCGAGAGCGGCCTTCGCCACGCCGCTTTCCGGTGGCCTGGTGACGTAAAAATGCGGCGGAGGGGGTGGAAAAATCCATAAGCGACATCGCCCATACTGGATACGACCCGTTCCGTACTGGTTACGACCCTACCAGTAGGCGATTGCCCGGCGCTGGAGGATTATCGAAAGCGACTCGTAAAGCACGGCCACGCATCCTGCCCTCTGCAGGCCTTGTCGACCGGACACCCAGAAAGCCCGGCGACCACGCGAACCCGAAGACAAAATCCACAGGAGTCCATCCATGAAAGGTTCACCCTCGCTGTTGCTGGTTGCGTTGCTGTCCGCGCCTTTGCTGGCCCAGGCCGCCGAACCCGAGCAATGCCAGACGGTACGCTTCTCTGATGTCGGCTGGACCGACATCACGGTCACCACCGCGACCACCAGCGTTGTGCTCGAAGCACTGGGTTACAAGACCCACACCACCATGATCTCGGTACCGGTGACCTACAAGTCGCTGGCCACCGGCAAGGACCTGGACGTGTTTCTCGGCAACTGGATGCCGACCATGGAGAACGACATCAAGCAGTACCGCGACGCCGGTACGGTAGAAACCGTGCGCGCCAACCTGGAAAACGCCAAGTACACCCTGGCCGTGCCCCAGGCGCTGTATGACAAAGGCCTGAAGGATTTCAGCGACATTCCCAAGTTCAAACAGGAACTGGACGGCAAGATCTACGGCATCGAACCCGGCAACGATGGCAACCGCACCATCCAGAGCATGATCGACAAGAACGCCTTCGGCCTGAAGGACGCCGGCTTCAAGATCGTCCAGTCCAGCGAGGCCGGCATGCTGTCGCAGGTCGACCGCGCGCAGAAACGCGGCGAGGCAGTGGTGTTCCTCGGCTGGGAACCGCACCCGATGAACACCCGCTTCAAGATGCAGTACCTGACCGGCGGGGACGAGTTCTTCGGCCCCGACTTCGGCAAGGCGACCGTATTGACCAACACCCGCAAGGGCTATGTGCAGGAATGCAGCAACGTTGGCCAGCTGTTGAAGAACCTGTCGTTCGAGCTCAAGGATGAAAGCACCATGATGGGCTATGTCCTGGACGACAAGATGAAACCCGAGGCGGCGGCCAAGAAGTGGCTCAAGGACAACCCTGGCAAACTGGATGCCTGGCTGGCCGGCGTAACCACCGTGGATGGCAAACCCGGCCTTGAGGCGGCCAAGGCCAAGCTGACGCAATAACGAAATAGCGCTACCTCGGGGCAGGCCCGTGCCCGCCCCGGGTTGATTTCAATCTATGCAGGTGGAAGCTCGCTATCATGCTTATCGATCAGAAAATACCCCTGGGCCAGTACATCGCGTCGTTCGTCGAGTGGCTGACCCAGAACGGCGCGAACTACTTCGACGCCATCGCGCAGGGCCTGGAGTTCATGATCCATGGCGTCACCAGTGCCCTGACCTTCTTCAATCCGTTCGTGCTCATCGCGCTGTTCGCCGCCCTGGCGCATTTCATCCAGCGCAAGTGGGCGCTTACCGCATTCGTCGCCCTGTCGTTCCTGCTGATCCTCAACCTGGGTTACTGGCAGGAAACCATGGAAACCCTGGCGCAGGTCACATTCGCCACGGTGGTGTGCGTTGCCATCGGCGTGCCACTGGGTATCGTCGCCGCGCACAAACCGATGTTCTATACCGCCATGCGCCCGGTACTCGACCTGATGCAGACGGTACCTACATTCGTCTACCTGATCCCCACCCTGACCCTGTTCGGCCTGGGTGTGGTGCCGGGGCTGATCTCGACGGTGGTGTTCGCCATCGCCGCGCCGATCCGTCTCACCTACCTGGGCATCTGCGACGTCCCGCAGGAGCTGATGGACGCCGGCAAGGCCTTTGGCTGCTCGCGGCGCCAGCTGCTCACCCGTATCGAACTGCCGCACGCGATGCCAAGCATCGCCGCCGGCGTTACCCAGTGCATCATGCTGTCGCTGTCGATGGTGGTGATTGCCGCCCTGGTCGGTGCTGACGGCCTGGGTAAACCTGTGGTCAACGCACTGAACACCGCCGATATTTCCCTGGGCTTCGAAGCGGGCCTGGCGATCGTGCTGCTGGCGATCATGCTCGACCGTATCTGCAAGCAACCGGACCTGCCGGTAAGGGGTGAAGCATGAGCATCATTCGTTTCGAAGACGTCGACGTCATCTTCTCCAACAAGCCGCGCGAAGCGCTGGCCCTGCTCGACAAGGGCCAGACCCGCGAGCAGATCCTCAAGCAGACCGGCCTGGTGGTGGGCGTCGAGAAGGCCAACCTGGATATCCAGAAGGGCGAGATTTGCGTGCTGATGGGCCTGTCCGGTTCGGGCAAGTCGAGTTTGCTGCGCTGCATCAACGGCCTCAACACCGTCAGCCGCGGCAAGTTGTTCGTCGAGCACGAAGGCAAGCACATCGACATTGCCCACTGCACCCCGGCCGAGCTGAAGATGATGCGCACCAAGCGCATTGCCATGGTGTTCCAGAAGTTCGCCCTTATGCCCTGGCTGACGGTGCGCGAGAACATCAGCTTTGGCCTGGAAATGCAGGGCCGCCCCGAGAAGGAACGGCGCAAGCTGGTCGACGAGAAGCTCGAGCTGGTGGGCCTGACCCAGTGGCGCAACAAGAAGCCGGACGAACTGTCTGGTGGTATGCAACAGCGCGTGGGCCTGGCCCGGGCGCTGGCGATGGATGCCGACATCCTGCTGATGGACGAACCGTTCTCGGCACTGGACCCGCTGATCCGCCAGGGCCTGCAAGACGAGTTGCTGGGCCTGCAGGCCAAGCTCAGCAAGACTATCGTGTTCGTCAGCCACGACCTGGACGAGGCACTGAAACTGGGTAGCCGCATCGCGATCATGAAGGACGGGCGGATCATCCAGTACAGCAAACCGGAAGAGATCGTGCTCAATCCGGCCGACGAGTATGTGCGCACCTTCGTCGCCCATACCAACCCGCTGAACGTGCTGTGCGGGCGTAGCCTGATGCGCAGCCTGGACAACTGCAAGCGAGTGAATGGTTCGGTATGCCTGGACCCGGGTGGCGATTCGTGGCTGGACCTGGGCGAGGGCAACTCGATCAAGCGTGCACGCCAGGGGCAGAACGGGCTGGAGATGCAGAACTGGGCACCGGGGCAGTCGGTAGAAGGGCTGGGCCGCAAGCCGACCTTGGTACATGCGGATATCGGCATGCGTGAAGCGCTGCAGATTCGCTACCAGACCGGCAACAAGCTGGTGCTGCAGGAGAATGACAAGGTGGTGGGGATTCTTGGTGACAGCGAGCTGTATCACGCGCTGCTGGGCAAGAACCACGGTTGATGCCAATTGGGGCCGCTTTGCGGCCCCAATCAATTTCAGCGAACGACGATCCCGCGCGAAGCCATGTAGGCCTTGGCCTCCGGCACCGTGTACTCACCAAAGTGGAAGATACTGGCCGCCAGCACCGCACTGGCGTGCCCTTCCAGAATGCCGTCGGCCAGGTGCTGCAGGTTGCCCACACCACCCGAGGCAATCACCGGAATACCCAGCGCATCACTGATCGCACGGGTAACACCCAGGTCGAAGCCATTTTTCATGCCGTCCTGGTCCATGCTGGTCAGCAGGATCTCGCCAGCCCCAAGGCCTTCCATCTTCTTCGCCCATTCAACGGCATCCAGCCCGGTCGGCTTGCGCCCGCCGTGGGTGAAAATCTCCCAACGTGGAGCCTCGCCCGGCCCGGACACCTTCTTGGCGTCGATGGCGACAACGATGCACTGCGAACCGAAACGGTCCGCGGCCTCGCCGACAAACTCCGGGTTGAACACCGCGGCCGTGTTGATCGATACCTTGTCGGCACCGGCATTGAGCAGGTTGCGGATGTCCTGCACGGTGCGCACGCCACCGCCCACGGTCAGCGGGATGAACACCTGGCTGGCCATGCGCTCGACGGTATGCAGGGTTGTGTCGCGGCCATCGACGCTGGCGGTGATGTCGAGGAAGGTGATTTCGTCGGCACCTTGCTCGTCGTAGCGACGGGCGATTTCCACCGGGTCGCCGGCATCACGGATGTTCTCGAACTTGACGCCCTTGACCACCCGGCCGTTGTCCACGTCCAGGCAAGGGATGATGCGCTTGGCCAGTGCCATGGTTCAGTCCTCAGCCTTGGTAGTTGTCGCAGAAGGCCTGGGCCTCGGCGACATCGAGGGTGCCTTCGTAGATGGCACGGCCGGTGATGGCACCGATGATGCCCGGGGCCTTGGCGTCCAGCAGGGCTTTGATGTCACCCAGGTTGTGAATGCCGCCCGAGGCGATCACCGGGATCGAGGTGGCTTCTGCCAGCGCCTTGGTGAACGGCACGTTGCAGCCCTGCATCATGCCGTCCTTGGCGATGTCGGTGTAGACGATCGCCGAGACGCCATCGGCCTCGAAGCGCCTGGCCAGGTCGATGACCTGCACCGAGCTCACTTCAGCCCAGCCGTCGGTGGCGACGAAGCCGTCCTTGGCGTCCAGGCCAACGATAACCTTGCCCGGGAAGGCCTTGCACGCTTCGGCGACGAATTCCGGCTGCTTGACCGCCTTGGTACCGATGATCACGTAGCTGACGCCAGCCTTGACGTAGTGCTCGATGGTTTCCAGCGAGCGGATGCCACCGCCGATCTGGATCGGCAGGGTCGGGTAGCGCTTGGCAATGGCGGTGACCACTTCACCGTTGACCGGCTGGCCTTCGAAGGCGCCGTTGAGGTCGACCAGGTGCAGGCGGCGGCAGCCACCCTCGACCCACTTGGCGGCCATACTCACCGGGTCGTCGGAAAATACCGTGGAGTCTTCCATGCGGCCCTGGCGCAGGCGCACGCAGGCACCGTCCTTCAGATCGATAGCGGGGATAATCAGCATCTTGGGAACCTGTCTGTTCTTGGGGTTTCAGGGCTTCTCGAGCGCCCACAGATCGCTTTCGATGCTCTCGAACCGCTCCTTGAGGTGCAGCTGAACATCGGCAATCGCCCTGTTGTAGTAATGGGGTGCAATTTCTTTGCTGAACAGTTCGAGGACCTCGGCCACTTCGAACGACCCCAGCTCCAGCTCGAAACGGTCTTCGAGAAAGCGCTTGAGCGTATGCAGCGCTTCGCGCTCCTGCTCGGGGGCCAGGGTGATGACCGGGGCCTTGGTCTTCGACCTGCTCATTTACCAGCGCCCGTCCCAGGCAACGAAGTTCTGCAGCAGCTGCAGGCCATGGGTATGGCTCTTCTCCGGGTGGAACTGCACGGCAAAGCGCGAGCCATCGGCCAGCGCAGCGGCGAAATCGACACCGTAATGGCCGCGGCCGACCACCTGGGCCGGCTTGCCGGCATTGATGTAGTAGCTGTGCACGAAGTAGAACCGTGCACTGTCGGGGATGTCGTGCCACAGCGGGTGGTCGTTGGTCTGGCCGACTTCGTTCCAGCCCATGTGCGGCACCTTCAGGTGCTCGCCGTCTTCCTGCAGGTCTTTGCCGAAGAAGCGCACCTGGCCGGGGAACAGGCCGATGCAGTCGACACCGTCGTTTTCTTCGCTGTGGTCGAGCAGTGCCTGCATGCCCACGCAAATGCCGAGGAACGGGCGGTCCTGGCTGACTTCGCGCACCAGGCTGTCGAAGCCCAGGCGGCGGATTTCGGCCATGCAGTCGCGAATCGCGCCCACGCCCGGGAATACAACGCGGTCGGCTTCGCGGATGACCGTGGCATCGCTGGTGACCAGCACCTTACCGGCCCCTACATGCTCGAGCGCCTTGGCCACCGAGTGCAGGTTGCCCATGCCATAGTCGATTACGGCTACCGTCTGCATTTACAGGCACCCTTTGGTGGAAGGCATTTGCCCGGCCATGCGCTCGTCGAGGGTGATGGCCATGCGCAAGGCGCGGCCGAAAGCCTTGAACACGGTCTCGATCTGGTGGTGGGTGTTGTGGCCACGCAGGTTGTCGATGTGCAGGGTCACCAGGGCGTGGTTGACGAAGCCCTGGAAGAACTCCTGGAACAGGTCGACATCGAAGCCACCTACGCTGGCGCGGGTGTACGGCACGTGCATCTGCAGGCCCGGGCGACCGGAGAAGTCGATGACCACGCGCGACAGCGCTTCGTCCAGCGGCACGTAGGCGTGGCCGTAGCGGAAGATGCCCTTCTTGTCACCGATGGCCTGGGCGAATGCCATGCCCAGGGTGATGCCGACGTCTTCGACGGTATGGTGATCATCGATATGCGTGTCACCCTTGCACTCGATATCCAGATCGATCAGCCCATGGCGGGCAATCTGGTCCAGCATGTGTTCAAGGAAAGGCACACCGATATCGAATCGGGCCTTGCCACTGCCATCGAGGTTGATCGAGCACTTGACCTGGGTTTCCAGGGTATTGCGCTCGACGGAAGCCTTACGTTCGACCATCACCAGCTCCGCAAAATCATTAGGCGAAAAGGGCTTCATTATAGGCCTAGAACGCGCCGGCTTGAAACGCGGATGACATATGGCAAAGCAAGCAATTACGGGGCTGGATACCGTTACAGGTCTATACAACCCGGTCTTTTGGGGCCGCTTCGCAGCCCATCGACGCGGTTCGTCGCCACGACAAGCCAGCTCCCACCCCGACCACGCTGCCCTGAAGGCCTACGCCGTACCTGTGGGAGCTGGCTTGCCGGCGATAGGGCCGGTACAGCCAGCAACGTCAGCAGGTTTTACCCCCAATCAATGGAACAGCACCGCCGTCTTCTGCAGAGTGACCCAAACCCCCCAGGCCAATGGCACGACCACCACTGCCCAGGCCAGCAGCACCAGCGGCAGGCTACCCGGCGCCGCCTTCCACTCCAGCGAGCGCGCCCCATCGGCGCCTTTGTCATGGCTCAACGCCCGCTCTGCAGCCAGTTCGGCATCACTCATGAAATGCCTGTCGGCCACCGGTCGCACCAGCATGTTGCAGAAAAAGCCCAGCACCAACAGGCCGGCGAGGATGTACAGGGTCATGTCATAAGCGGCCGCACGCTCCACCCCGGCCGCCAGCTGATACTCGCGCAGGTAGGTAATGAGCACTGGCCCCAGCACTCCCGCCGCTGCCCAGGCAGTCAGCAGGCGGCCATGAATGGCACCGACCATCTGCGTGCCGAACAGGTCGGCCAGGTAGGCCGGTACCGTGGCAAAACCACCACCGTACATCGACAGGATGATGCAGAACGCCGCCACGAACAGCGCCACGTTACCCAGGTGCCCCATGTTCGGCACCAGGCTGTACAAGCCCACGCCCAGGGCGAAGAAAGCGAAATAGGTGTTCTTGCGGCCAATGTAGTCCGAGAACGACGCCCAGAAGAACCGCCCGCCGATGTTGAACAGGCTGAGCAGGCCGGTAAAGCCGGCGGCAATCGCGGCAATCTGCGCCAGCTGTGCAGCGCTCAGTTCACTAAAGGCCAGTTCGTTGCCCAGCAACTTGCCGGCGAACACTTCCTGCAGCAGCGGCGAAGCCATGCCGAGAATACCGATACCGGCCGACACGTTCAGGCACAGTACCAGCCAGATCAAGGCGAACTGCGGGGTTTTCCAGGCCACGCTGACGTGCACGTGGCGGTCGGTGACCATGGTGTTGCCGGCTTTCTTAGCCGGGGCGCTCCAGCCTTCGGGCTTCCAGCCGGTCGGCGGCACGCGATACGCCAAGGCACCGGCAGTCATGAACACGAAGTAGATCGCCGCCATGGCCACGAAGCTCTGCCACACGCCCACTTCCTGCGCATTGCCGAAGTGGCCCATGAGCGCGGTGGCCAACGGTGCACCGACCATGGCCCCGCCGCCGAAGCCCATGATCGCCATACCGGTGGCCATGCCGCGCTTGTCCGGGAACCACTTGATCAGGGTCGACACCGGCGAGATGTAGCCCAGGCCCAGGCCGATACCGCCGATTACACCGGAGCCCAGCCACATCAGCCACAGCTGGTGGGTTTTCACGCCAATGGCCGAAATCAGCATGCCGCCGCACCAGCACAGTGCCGACACCAGGCCGGCCTTGCGCGGGCCGGCGTGTTCCAGCCAGCCACCCAGCACAGCTGCCGAGCAACCGAGGAAGACGAAGAACAGGGTATAGATCCAGCTCAGCATGGAGATTGGCCAGTCGCATTCCGCGCTGAACATGCGGGCCATGAAGCCCATGTCTGCCGCGCAGGCGACCGGGGCGGTGATGCCGAGGGCCTGCGACAGCGGCAGCCAGAACACCGAAAAGCCATAGGCCATGCCGATGCACAGGTGAATGGCCAAGGCGGCGGGCGGGACCAGCCAGCGGTTGAAGCCCGGGCGGGCGATGATGCGCTCCTTCGACAGGAAGCCTGGCGCACTGGCCAAGGTCCCCGCCGCGACGGTACTGCTCATGGATCAGATCCTTCTTATAGGGAGGGTGCAGGCAAAGCGGCGCAAGGTTAGCAGCATCAAGTGGCGTGAAAGCAATCTGATATCGTTAATTTTTGCTCGGCTGAATCGATCATCTCTCTGAAAACTTGCGCTCCTGCAGAAGACCGCGTTCCAACCGAGCTGAAAAACCATGGTCGAAAGCCGTACCATCTGATGAATGCGTAGGAAATACCCTGTATCTCCAGTCGAATAAGCAGGGGCAACCACTGCGGCGCTATACTCTGCCGCCTGAATTTCAATAACGGACTACAAGGACTCGCCCATGAAAGCGTTCGGCAAAATCCTGGGACTTGGGCTTCTCGGGTTGCTGCTGATCATCGTGGCGCTGGGCTTCGCCCTGACCCACCTCTTCGATCCCAACGACTACAAAGACGAGATTCGCCAGCTGGCACGTGACAAGGCTCACGTCGAGCTGACCCTCAACGGTGACATTGGCTGGAGCCTGTTCCCGTGGCTGGGCCTGGAGCTGCACGAGGCGAGCATCGCCACCTTGAACAAACCCAAGGAGCCATTCGCCGACCTGCAGATGCTTGGCCTGTCGGTACGGGTGCTGCCATTGCTGCGCCGCGAAGTGCAGATGAGCGATGTGCGCGTCGAGGGCCTGAACCTGACCCTGGCCCGTGACGAGCACGGCCATGGCAACTGGGAAGACATTGGCAAGCCGCTGCCCGCGCAGAACGGTGCCAGCGCCGATGCGCAGGCCGGTACTGCGGCCCCGGCACCGGCGGAACAGGCGTCGGCGCCGGCCGCCAGCAACGAGCGTGCCGTCAAGCTGGACATCGACAGCCTGACCGTGAACAACGCCCGTGTGCAGTACACCGATGCCAAGACCGGCCAGAGCTACAGCGCCGAGAGCATCCAGCTGAGCACCGGGCCGGTCCACGAAGGGGCGAACATTCCCCTCAAGGCCAGCGCCTTCCTCAGTGCCAGCCAGCCGAACATCAAGGCCCGCACCGAACTGGCCGGCGAGCTGCGCTTCGACCGCAAGCTCAGGCGCTACAACTTCGAAGACATGCGCCTGTCGGGCGAAACCTCGGGTGAGCCCACCGGTGGCAAGGCCGTGACCTTCGCCGCCCAAGGCCAGTTGCTGGTCGACCTGGCCGCCAATGTCGCCTCGTGGAACGGCCTGAAAGTCTCGGCCAACCAGCTGCGCGCCCTGGGCGAGCTGAACCTGCGTGACCTGGACAAGGCGCCACAGCTGAGCGGCGGCCTGTCCATCGCCCAGTTCGACCTGCGCACCTTCCTCGACGGCATCGGCCGCCCGCTGCCGGCCACCAACGACCCGGCGGCCTTCGCCAAGCTGGAGCTGGTCACCCGCCTGCAAGGCACACCGAACAGCCTGGCCCTGGAAGACCTGGCGGTGAAGCTGGACGAAAGCACCTTCAGTGGCCGCGTGGCCGTCGAAGACTTCGCCAGACAGGCCCTGCGCCTGCAGCTCAAAGGCGACACCTTCGACGCCGACCGCTACCTGCCGGCCAAAAGTGAAGAAGCCAAGGGCGCCACCGCCGCCCGTCAGGCCGAGGTCAAGCAACAGGAAGCCAGCGCGGTCGCCGGTGCCGGCACCACGCCGCTGCCCAACGCCCCGACCCAGGTGGCCTGGAGCGACGACAAGCTGCTGCCGGTCGACCGCCTGCGTGCCCTCGACCTGCAGGCCGACCTGGCCTTCGGCGCGCTGACCCTGGACAAACTGCCAATCGAAGACGCCCAGCTCAAGGCCACCGGCCAAGGCGGCCTGCTGACCCTGCAAACCCTGCGCGGTGAGCTGTACAACGGCACCTTCGAGGCCAAGGGCACCGTCGATGTGCGCCCTGCCGTGCCGCAACTGGGCGTCAACACCAACATCCAGCGGGTGCCGGTGGAGCACTTCATCAAGACCGAGGGCAAGGAACAGACGCCACCGGTCAAAGGCCTGCTGACGCTGACCAGCGACCTGACCGCCACTGGCAACAGCCAGAAGGCCCTGGTCGATACCCTCAACGGCAACGCCAATTTCGTCATCAACGACGGCGTGCTGGTCAATGCCAACCTGGAGCAGCAGCTGTGCCAGGCCATCGCTACGCTGAACCGCAAATCGCTCACCGGCGAGCCACGCGGCAAGGACACCCCGTTCCAGGAACTGCGTGGCAGCCTGGTAGTGCGCAATGGCGTCGCCAGCAACCCGGACCTCAAGGCGCGCATTCCGGGCCTGACCGTCAACGGCCATGGTGACCTCGACCTGCGCGTGCTGGGCATGGACTACAACGTTGGCGTGCTCGTCGAAGGCGACCAGCGCGCCATGCCGGACCCGGCCTGTCAGGTCAACGAACGCTACGTCGGTGTGGAAATACCGCTGCGCTGCCGCGGCCCGCTGGAGCTGGGCGCCAAGGCCTGCCGCCTGGACCAGGACGGCCTGGGCAAGGTAGCGGCCAAACTGGCTGGCAACCGCTTGCAAGACAAGATCGATGAAAAACTCGGAGACAAAGTGAGCCCGGAACTGAAAGACGCGCTCAAGGGGCTGTTCAAGCGATGAGCCCCGAGCAGTTCTCCAGCGCAGTGCTGGATTGGTATGACGAACATGGCCGGCACGACCTGCCCTGGCAACAGGGCATCAATCCGTACCGGGTATGGGTGTCGGAAATCATGTTGCAGCAGACCCAGGTCAGCACCGTGCTCAACTACTTCGACCGCTTCATGCAGGCCCTGCCGACGGTGCAGGCCCTGGCCGAGGCGCCGGAGGACGAGGTGCTGCACCTGTGGACCGGCCTGGGCTACTACACTCGGGCACGCAACCTGCAAAAGGCCGCGAAGATCGTGGTCGAACAGCATGGCGGCGAATTCCCGCGCAGTGTCGAGCAGCTCACCGAGCTGCCCGGCATCGGCCGCTCGACTGCCGGGGCTATCGCCAGCATCAGCATGGGCATCCGCGCACCGATCCTCGACGGCAACGTCAAGCGCGTGCTGGCCCGCTACACCGCCCAGGCCGGTTACCCCGGCGAGCCCAAGGTGGCCAACCAGCTGTGGGCCACGGCCGAGCGCTTTACCCCGCAGCAGCGGGCCAACCACTACACCCAGGCGATGATGGACATGGGCGCCACGCTGTGTACCCGCAGCAAGCCCAGTTGCCTGATCTGCCCACTGCAGCGCGGCTGCGAAGCGCACCTGCACGGTGAAGAAACCCGTTACCCCGAGCCAAAGCCGCGCAAGGCACTGCCGCAACGCCGCACCCTGATGCCATTGCTGGCCAACCACGAAGGCGCCATCCTGCTTTACCGTCGCCCGTCCAGCGGCCTGTGGGGTGGTTTGTGGAGCCTGCCGGAGCTGGACGACATCGCCCAGCTCGACGACCTGGCCTACCAGCACGGCCTGCGCCTGGCTGGCAGCCGCGCCATGGACGGCCTGACCCATACCTTCAGCCACTTCCAGCTGGCGATAGAGCCCTGGCTGGTGCGCGTCGACCCGGTCGGCCAGCACGTGGCCGAGGCCGACTGGCTCTGGTATAACCTCGCCACCCCGCCGCGCCTGGGCCTCGCCGCCCCGGTGAAAAAGCTGCTCAAACGCGCGGCCGACGAACTGAATGCAGGAGACGCCCGATGACCCGCACCGTGATGTGCCGCAAGTACAAAGAAGAACTGCCAGGCCTGGAGCGCCCGCCCTACCCCGGCGCCAAGGGCCAGGACATCTTCGAACACATCTCGCAGAAAGCCTGGGCCGACTGGCAGAAGCACCAGACCATGCTGATCAACGAAAAGCGCCTGAACATGATGAACGCCGAGGACCGCAAATTCCTCCAGGGCGAGATGGACAAGTTTTTTGCCGGCGAAGAATACGCCCAGGCAGAAGGCTACGTTCCACCCTCGGAATGACCCCACGGAACGTAAGCGACGGAATTAATTTAAAATTTTTTCAAAAAGTCGTTGACGAGCGGTCTGAAAGTCTATTTAATTCACCTCGTCGCCCAGATAGCTCAGTCGGTAGAGCAGAGGATTGAAAATCCTCGTGTCGGCGGTTCGACTCCGTCTCTGGGCACCACCTTCAGCTTCTGGTGGTTGCAAAGTTACCCGAAGCGACAACAAGAAACCCGCCTAGTGCGGGTTTTTTGTTGCCTATTGTTTTCCATAACCCGCCTGCCTCATTGACCAGCATCAAATAGCCATCACTCGCTCACCTTCACAATCGACGACGGAAATCCGACTCGACCCGCAAGGACCTCCATGAGCGAAGAATCCCCCCTCCTGCTC
>NZ_NEJR01000031.1:0-26093 GCF_002113165.1 Pseudomonas sp. B19(2017) | reverse complement strand
GGGGCGGGCTCCGGGGATCTTTGCCGTGAAAGCTGGCCACGTTACGCAGGCTGGGCGGGGATCTCAAGTGTTTGCTAAGCCTGTACCGGCCTCTTCGCGGGCTTGCCCGCTCCCACAGGTACGGCACGTGCGGTGCCTGTGGGAGCGGGCAAGCCCGCGAAGAGGCCAGTCCAGGCGATACAAAATCAGGCAGCCAGAAAAAAGGGCCCAAAGGCCCTTTTCCCGGTCAACCCCCCAGATACGCGTCGCGCACCTTCGGGTCGGTCAACAGTGCTTCACCGGTACCTTGCATCACCACCCGGCCGTTCTCCAGCACATACGCCCGGTCAGCGATCTTCAGCGCCTGGTTGGCGTTCTGCTCCACCAGGAACACCGTCACGCCATCACGGCGCAGCTGTTCGATGATGTCGAAGATCTGCTGGATGATGATCGGCGCCAGGCCCAGCGAGGGCTCGTCGAGCAGCAACAGCTTGGGCTTGCTCATCAGCGCCCGGCCAATGGCGAGCATCTGCTGCTCGCCACCGGACATGGTGCCGCCACGCTGGATATAACGCTCCTTCAGGCGCGGGAACAGCTGCAGCACCTTGTCCAGCTGCTCCTGGTAATCGCCCTTGTCGGTGAAGAAGCCACCCATCGCCAGGTTTTCCTCGACCGTCAGGCGGGAGAACACACGGCGGCCTTCCGGTACCACCGCAATGCTTTTGCGCATGATGTGCGAGGAAGGCTGGCCGACCAGTTCTTCACCCAGGTACTTGATGCTGCCGCTGTGCGCCTGCGGCGAGCCGCACAGGGTCATCAGCAAGGTCGATTTGCCGGCACCGTTGGCGCCGATCAGGGTAACGATTTCGCCCTGGTTGATCTCCACGTTGACGCTGTGCAGCGCCTGGATCTTGCCGTAGAAGGTGGAAACGTTCTCGAACTTCAGCATTTACGCTTCCCCCAGGTAGGCTTTGATCACTTCAGGGTTGTCGCGGATCTCTTCCGGCGTGCCGTGGGCCAGGGGGGTGCCCTGGTTGATCACCACGATATGGTCGGAAATGCTCATCACCAGCTTCATGTCGTGCTCGATCAGCAGCACGGTGACGTTGTGCGACTCACGCAGGTAGGCGATCAGCGCCTTGAGGTCTTCGGTCTCCTTCGGGTTCAGGCCCGCTGCCGGTTCGTCGAGCATGATGATGCGTGGCTGGGTCATCATGCAGCGGGCGATTTCCAGGCGGCGCTGCTGGCCGTAGGCGAGAGTGCCGGCGGTACGGTTGGCGAACTCGGTCAGGTTGACCTTCTCCAGCCAGTACTGCGCGCGCTCCATGGCCTCCTTCTCGCTGCGGCGGAAGTTCGGGGTCTTGAACAGGCCGGCGAAGAAGTTGGTGTTCAGGTGGCGGTGCTGGGCGATCAGCAGGTTTTCCAGCGCGGTCATTTCCTTGAACAGGCGCACGTTCTGGAAGGTCCGCACCACGCCTTTGCGGGCGATCTGGTGCCCGGCCAGGCCCTGGATCGGCTGGCCATCGAGCAGGATGGTGCCGCCGCTGGGCTTGTAGAAGCCGGTCAGGCAGTTGAACACGGTGGTCTTGCCGGCACCGTTCGGGCCAATCAGTGCCACCACCTGTTTTTCCTTGACGGTCAGGCCCACGCCGTTCACCGCCAACAAGCCGCCGAAGCGCATGCTCAGGCCGCTGACTTGCAAAATTTCGCGGCTCATCGACGCAGCTCCATGTGTGGACGTTGCATAGGCAGCAGGCCTTGCGGACGCCAGATCATCATCAACACCATCAGCGCACCGAACATCAGCATCCGGTATTCGCTGAACTCACGCATCAGCTCGGGCAGCAGGATCATCACGATGGCCGCGAGTATCACGCCCAGTTGTGAGCCCATGCCGCCGAGCACGACGATGGCGAGGATGATCGCCGACTCGATGAAGGTGAACGACTCCGGCGTCACCAGGCCCTGGCGCGCAGCGAAGAAGCTGCCGGCGAAACCGGCGAAGCAGGCGCCCAGGGTGAATGCCGACAGCTTGATCACGGTCGGGTTCAGGCCCAGTGCACGGCAGGCGATCTCGTCTTCGCGCAGGGCTTCCCAGGCGCGGCCGATCGGCATGCGCAGCAGGCGGTTGATCACGAACAGCGCCAGCAGGGCCAGCAGCAGGGCCACCAGGTAGAGGAAGATGACCTTGTTGATCGAGTTGTATTCCAGCCCGAAGAACTCATGGAAGGTCTGCATGCCCTCGGCGGCACGGCGCTCGAAGGTCAGGCCGAACAGCTCCGGCTTGGGGATGTTGCTGATGCCGTTGGGGCCGCCCGTCCAGTCGGTGAGGTTACGCAGGAACAGGCGGATGATCTCGCCGAAGCCGAGGGTCACGATCGCCAGGTAGTCACCCCGCAGGCGCAGCACCGGGAAGCCGAGCAGGAAGCCGAAGGTAGCGGCCATCAGGCCGGCGATCGGCAGGCATACCCAGAAGCTCCAGCCCAGGTAGTGCGAGAGCATGGCGTAGCTGTAGGCACCGACGGCGTAGAAGCCGACGTAACCCAGGTCGAGCAGGCCTGCCAGACCGACCACGATGTTCAGGCCCAGGCCCAGCAACACGTAGATCAGGATCAGCGTGGCAATGTCTACCGCACCGCGCGAGCCGAAGAACGGCCACACCAGTGCAGCGACGATCAGGCCCATGATCACGTAGCGCTGGGTTTTCGGCAGGGTCAGGTAGTTGCTGACAGCCGGCGGGATCAGCTTGCGGTCCGAACGGCGGCCCATCACCGAGTTCCACTGCTTGTCGAACAGCACGCGCAGGAACATCAGCGCCGAACACACAGCGATGATACTGATGGTGAACGACCCTTGGCTGTGCACCGCCAGGCTGATGCCGTCGATGCTCAGTTTCAGGCCCAGCACCGGGAAGGCCACGGCCCATACCAGCAAGGCGCTGAAGAACGCCTGTTTGAGATTTCTGTTCATACTTTTTCAACCTCCGGGCGGCCCAGGATGCCGGTCGGCCGGAATAGCAGGACAAGAACCAACAAGCCGAATGCCACCACGTCCTTGTACTGGTCGCCGAAGATATCGGCACCGAACGCTTCGGCCACGCCCAGCACCAGCCCGCCGAGCATGGCGCCCGGAATGCTGCCGATGCCACCCAGCACCGCCGCGGTGAAGGCCTTCAGGCCCACCAGGAAACCGGCGTTGGGGTTGATCACCCCGTACTGCATGCTCAGCAGCACGGCCGCCACCGCCGCCAGGGCGGCACCGATGACGAAGGTGAGGGCGATGATGTTGTTGGTGTTGATGCCCAGCAGGTTGGCCATCTTGATGTCCTCGGCACAGGCGCGGCAGGCACGGCCCAGGCGAGAACGGGAGATGAACAGGGTGAGGCAGGTCATGGCCACCAGGGTGACCACGAACACCAGGATCTGCATGTAGCTGATCAGTACTTCCTCCGCACCGCCCGGCCCGAACGAGAAACTGCCGGGGATCAGGTTGGGGATGGACTTGTCCTTGGAGTCTTGCGACAGCAAGACGGTGTTCTGCAGGAAGATCGACATGCCGATGGCGGAAATCAGCGGGATCAGGCGGTTGCTGTTGCGCAAGGGGCGGTAGGCAACCCGTTCGATGCTGTAGCCATAGGCACTGGTGACGAAGATCGTCGCGACGAAGGCGACGGTCATCAGGATCGGCAGCGAATGGATACCCATCATGGCCAGGCCCGCCAGGGCGATGAAGGCCACGTAGGAACCGATCATGTAAACCTCGCCGTGGGCGAAGTTGATCATGCCAATGATGCCGTACACCATCGTGTAGCCGATGGCGATCAAGGCATAGGTGCTGCCGATGGTCAATCCATTAACCAGTTGTTGGAAGAAATGGTAGATCTCAGGCATTACAGCGCTCCTAAAAACCTGATTTGCATTTCGCTGGCGGGGGTACGGCCAGGAAACCGCGGGTGACGGTTTTAAGATTTTCAGGTGAACCCGCCCCCGGATCGCGGGGATCAGGCCCATGAACCTCGTAAAACAAAGCCCACTGCTCGCACAGTGGGCTCCTAGGTCAGCTATTAGTCACGCAGTTACTGAGGGGAGACTTCGGTCTTCGGCTTGCCGAAGTGCCATTCGTAGACCACGAACTTGAAGTCTTTCAGGTCGCCTTTGGCGTCGAAGGAAAGGTCGCCGGTCGGGGTTTTGAAGGTACCGGCGTGGATGGCCTCGGCCACTTTCTCGGCGTCTTCGGACTTGGCGGCCTTGATGCCTTGGGCGATCAGCTCGACAGCCGAGTAGGCCGGGAACACGAACGGGCCGCTTGGGTCCTTGCCGTCAGCCTTGATGGCGTCGACGATCTTCTTGTTCGCAGGGTCCGCGTCGAACGACTTCGGCAGGGTCACCAGCAGGCCTTCGGAGGCATTCTGGGCGATCTGCGAAATGGAGTCGTTGCCTACGCCTTCCGGGCCCATGAACTTGGCTTTCAGGCCCTTTTCCTGAGCCTGGCGCAGGATCAGGCCCAGCTCTGGGTGGTAGCCGCCGTAGTAGACGAAGTCGACGTTGTTCTGCTTGAGCTTCTGGATGATCGAGGAGAAGTCCTTGTCACCAGCGTTCAGGCCTTCGAACACGGCAACCTTGGTGCCTTTGCCTTCCAGGGTCTGCTTGACCGCGGTAGCGATGCCTTCACCGTACTGCTGCTTGTCGTGCAGGACGGCGACCACCTTCGGCTTGACGTGGTCGGCGATGTAGTTGCCGGCAGCCGGGCCCTGGGCGCTGTCCAGGCCAATGGTACGGAAGATCAGCTTGTAGCCACGGGCGGTGATTTCCGGCGAGGTAGCGGCCGGGGTGATCATGATAACGCCTTCGTCTTCGTAGATGTCGGACGCAGGCTGGGTGGAGCTGGAGCACAGGTGGCCGATGACAAACTTGACGCCGTCGTTGACCACTTTGTTGGCGACTGCAACGGCCTGTTTAGGGTCGCAGGCGTCGTCGTATTCCTTGGCTTCGAGCATCTTGCCATCCACGCCGCCCGCGGCGTTGATATCCTTGATGGCTTGCTTTGCGCCGATGAACTGCATGTCGCCGTACTGGGTCACAGGGCCGGTCTTTGGACCTGCGATCCCGATCTTGATGGTATCGGCGGCAAACGAATGGCTGGCTACCCCTGCCAGAACCATTGCGGCGAACAGCTTGGAAATCTTGATCATAGTGCTCCACTCATTCTGTTGTAATTCTTATAGTCCTGGCGGCCAGGGCTACAGACCGGGCGGGATTTGCGGCGTGGCCATGCCAACGCGCAAGCCCACCTTCCCCCGGAACATGTCCCGGAACTGTACCGGTACAGTGTAGAGCGCTGTTCGAGCGCTTGAAAAGCGGTCGAAAAGTGCCTGCTTCCTGGGTTGTCGCTTGATCGACACAAAGATACAGAAAGGCGCCATCAAACTGCCTGCATCTGCGACCCCGGCCCACACGTTCGGGATCAATCGACCAAATTACATATTTGAAACCGGGTTTTTCTGCAAAAATGCCGGCCTTTTTTATTGGCCGATTTTTGTGGATACCACCCATGACTGATCAAACAAGCACCCTCTATGCCAAATTGCTTGGCGAGACAGCAATCATCGAGTGGAAAGCGCTGGAGCGTTTCTGGGCCAAGGGTGACCTGATTTGGGTCGACCCAAGCCTGGACCTGATCGCAGTAGCCGAGGCAATGGCCGAGAATCGCAGCGAGATCTTCGCCAAGTGGCGTAGTGATGGCACTGTCGGGCCAGTGACGGCCGAGCAGGCCCAGGAGCTGCAAAGCCGCGATCCAGAGATCTGGGCGGTGGTGGTTTCGCCGTTCATCGTGATCCAGATGAAGCGCGCGGCAGAGGCATGATCGTTTTTGGTGCGCAAAAATGCGCAGCAGCTCCGTTTTGGTGCTCGAAGGCGTTCAAGGCGGGTAGAGGTAAGTAACAATTCGGCGTGGCGGTAACAGTTTACGGGATGCGTAATGGGGGCTGCTTTGCAGCCCTTCGCGGGCACGCCCGCTCCCACAGGTTGTGTGTTGTTCTCCAGAGCAGCACCGGCCCTGTGGGAGCGGGCGTGCCCGCGAAGGCCGCAAAGCGGCCCAGATCGATATCGAATCTGTCTGGAGTCATTGATGAGCACTGCACTACCTTCGCTTGGATTCGCCGGCATCGGCCTGATGGGCCTGCCCATGTGCCGCCGCCTGTTGGCCGCGGGCTACCCGCTGACCGTGTGGAACCGCAGCCCGGACAAGTGCGCGGCACTGGTTGCCGCCGGCGCGCGCCTGGCCAGCAGCCCCGCCGAGCTGTGCCGCGACAGCGACATGCTGCTGCTGTGCCTGGCCGACACGGCCGTGGTGCGTGAGGTGGTGTTCGGCGAGCACGGCATTGCCCAGGGCGGGCGCAGCGGCCAGTTGCTGATCGATTTCTCCAGCCTGGAACCCACCGCCACCCGTGAAATGGCCGCCGAACTGGCGGCGCTGTGCGGCATGGCCTGGCTGGATGCGCCAGTGTCCGGTGGCACGCCCGGGGCCGAAGCCGGCACCCTGGCGATCATGGTCGGTGGCGAGGTGGCCGACCTGCAGCGCGCCCGCCCGGTGCTGCAGGTACTTGGCCAGCGTGTGACGCACATGGGGGCGGTGGGCGCCGGCCAGGTGACCAAGGCCTGCAACCAGATGATCGTGGCCTGCAATGCCCTGGTGATCGCCGAAGTGGTGGCCTTGGCGGAACAGTCCGGCGTCGATGCGACGCTGATCGCCGAAGCGCTGGCGGGCGGCTTTGCCGACTCCAGACCGTTGCAGATCCTCGCGCCGCAAATGGCCGAGAGCCGCTTCGAACCGATCAAGTGGCACGTGCGCACGCTGCTCAAGGATCTCGATGGTGCGGTCAAGTTCTCCCGCGAGCAAGGCTCGGCGACGCCGCTCAGTGGCCTCGCTGCGCAATTGATGCGCCTGCACGCAAGCCAGGGGTACCTGCAAAAAGATCCAGCGACTCTGGTTGAACTGTACCGCAGCAAGGGTTGAATGCAGCGCTGGGGTACTGCAGCCGCTCCAGCAGCGGCCGCAGTTCGGCCAGCGGCTCCGGGCGGCCCAGCAGGTAGCCTTGCAGGTAGTCGCAGCCGTGCGCTTCGAGGAACGCCAGCTGTTCGGTGCTTTCCACCCCCTCGCTGACTACCTGCAAATGCAGTGTATGCGCCATGACGATGATCGCCTGGACGATCTCGCGGTCTTTCTGGCTGCCCGGTACATCCTGCAGGAAGCTGCGGTCGATCTTCAGCACGTCCAGCGGCAGACGCTTGAGATAGGCCAGTGACGAGTAGCCGGTGCCGAAGTCATCGATTGACAGCGCCACGCCCAGCGCGCGCACGTGCTTGAGCAGGTTGACCGTGCGCTGGATATCACCCATGAGGGCGTTCTCGGTCACTTCCAGCTCCAGCTGCCAGGGCGAGAGCCCGGCGTGAAACAGCGCCTTTTCCACTTCATTGGGCAGATCGTCGTGGCTGAGGGTGACGGCCGAGCAATTGACCGTGACCTTGAGGCTGCCGTACCCGTGGCGCTGCAGGTAGGCCAGGTCGGCGCAGGCGTGGCGCAGTACCCACAGGTCAAGGTCGATGATCAGGCCATTGGCTTCGGCGATGGCGACAAAACGCTCGGGCCCGAGCAGGCCATGTTGCGGGTGTTGCCAGCGCACCAGGGCTTCCAGTTTGGCCACTTGCCTGCTGCGCAGGTCGAAGATTGGCTGGTAGTGCACGCACAGCCCATGTTCCTCGAGCAGGGCCACCCGCAGTTCTTCTTCCAGTTGCAGGGCAATCGAGGCCTGGGTCTTCAGGCTGTCGTTGAAAAAGTTCAGGCTGTTGCGTCCGCTGCCCTTGGACTGGTACAGGGCGAGGTCGGCATGCTTGAGCAGCTCTTCGGCGCTGGTGCCGTCGTCGGGGAAAATGCTGATGCCGATGCTGGTGGTCATGACCATGCGCCGGCCGCCCAGGTCGATGGGCTCTTTCATCCGCTGCATGATGCGCTGGGCCAGATGGCGGGCTTCGTCGCGGCTGTTGAGGCTGGTAACCACGCAGAACTCGTCACCGCCAAAGCGCGCGACCAGGTCGTGGGTGCGGGTGGCAGCCTTGATGTGGCTGGCGATCACTTTGAGCAGTTCGTCGCCAGCGTCGTGGCCAAGGCTGTCGTTGATGCGCTTGAAATGGTCGATATCGAGGAACATCACCGCCAGGCGGTTTTCCGTGGCCTGGTGTTCGGCCAGGCGTTCGGCGAACACCTGGTTGAAACCGCGACGGTTGACCAGGTTGGTCAGGGCGTCGTAGTGCGCGGCCTGTTGCAGCGAGGCGCGGGCCTGGTCCAGCTGGCTGAGCAGCACGCTGACCCGACGCAGGTCGTGCTCCTTGCTTTGCAGCTTCTTGTCGGCCAGCGCGGTACTGATGCTGGCAGCACTGATCAGCAGGGTGATGAAGCCGATGCCCAGCCCCAGTTGCACGCTGTTGTCGCCTGAGGGAAGGCGCAGGGCGGTGTCGGCCGGGATGACGAGGGTCATGGCCGACATTGCGGTGAAGTGGGTGGCAACGATGCCGCCGGCAATCAGCAGGCTGGCGCCGTATTTCATGGCCTGGTGCAGGGTGCCGCTGCCGTGACGGAAGTAGCGGGCCAGGCACAGCGCTGTCAGGCTGGTGAGCAGCGCAATGGTGGCAGATGCCAGCAGCAGGCCGGTCTGGTAGTACTGGCGGGCGCCGGTTTCCAGGGCGGCCATGCCGACGAAGTGCATGAGAATGATGCCCAGGCCGATCAGCATTGCACTTTGCAGGTAATGGTGTGCGTGCATCTGTCTGCGGTCGAGGCTGTGCATGGCCACCCAGGCGACGGCCAGGGCAATGAGCAGCGAAAGAATGGTCAGGGAAGCGTCATAGTGCACTTCCACCGGCGCCTGGAAAGCCAGCATGCTGATGAAGTGCATGGCCCAGATGCCACCTGCCAGGCAGCAGGCACCGAGCATGTTCCATTGGCGGTGGGCAGTAGGGTCTTCGCTGTGGGATTGGCGCTCGGCCATGTCCAGTGTGGCGAAGCAGGCCGTACAGGCGACGAGGTAGGCGAGCAGAACCAGGAACGGTTCATGCCGGCAATCGATGACGATGCGCCCGGTTGACGGGAGGTCGGCGAACAGTTGCAGCCCCAGCCATTCCATGGAATGCCTCATGTTCGAGTTTTCACTCGTCTGCGCTATAACCCTGTGCAGACTGTCCAGAGGCAGTATAGGAAGAGGTGGTTAAGCCTTCCTGACTAATGGCACTTTGATTTCTACGATTTGGTTATGAGCCTGATCGCAGCGGGGAATATGCAGCAGGTGGATGGCACCGGCTCCGCCGGTGTTCGCGGGCATGCCCGCTCCCACAGGTACCGCATAGCGCTTCAGCCTGGTGCGGTCTCTGTGGGAGCGGGCGAGCCCGCGAAGCAGGCGCCGCGGCGCCTGCCCTCTCAGCCAGCCACCAATACGCGAATGGCTTCCAGGCGCAGGGCGGCCTTTTCCAGCATCGCCAGGCCTTCTTCGCGCTGCTTGCGCAGCGCTTCGATCTCGCTATCGCGCACGCTCGGGTTGACCGCTTGCAGCGCGACCAGGCGGGCCAGCTCTTCGTCGGCTTCCGCGGTCAGCCGGCGCTGGGCCTCGGCCACGCGCTCCACGTGGGTCGGCATGACCTTGGCCTCGCCACTGCCGATGCGCTGGGCCAGCACGTCACGCTGGGCCTGGACGAACTTGTTGGCGCTGGCGCGCGGCACGCTTTCCAGCTGGTCGTTGAGGGTTTCGAAGGCCACGCGGGACGCCAGGTCGTTGCCGTTGGCATCGAGCAGGCAACGCAAAGCCGCCGGTGGCAGGTAACGGCCCAGCTGCAGGCTGCGCGGTGCCACCACTTCGCTGACGAACAGCAGTTCAAGCAGCACGGTACCGGGTTTGAGCGCCTTGTTCTTGATCAGCGCCACGGCGGTGTTGCCCATCGAGCCGGACAGTACCAGGTCCATGCCGCCTTGCACCATCGGGTGTTCCCAGGTCAGGAACTGCATGTCCTCGCGCGACAGCGCCTGGCCACGGTCGTAGGTGATGGTCACGCCTTCGTCGTCGCCCAGCGGGAAGCTGGCGTCGAGCATCTTCTCGCTCGGTTTGAGGATCAGGGCGTTCTCGGAATGGTCTTCGCTGTCGATGCCGAAGGCGTCGAACAGGGTTTCCATGTAGATCGGCAGGGCGAACTGGTCGTCCTGTTCGAGAATGGCCTCGACCAACGCCTGGCCTTCGCCGGCACCGCCGGAGTTGAGCTCCAGCAGGCGGTCACGGCCGGTATGCAGTTCCGCCTCCAGGCGCTCGCGCTCGCTGCGGGCGTCGGCCACCAGGGCTTCCCAGGCCTTGCTTTCGTCGCCGTCGAGCAGCGGCAGCAGGCGCGGGCCGAACTGGTGCTGCAGGGCGTTGCCGGTTGGGCAGGTGTTGAGGAAGGCATTGAGGCCTTCGTGGTACCACTGGAACAGGCGCTCTTGCGGGCTGCCCTGCAGGTACGGGACATGCAGCTGGATGGTGTGCTTCTGGCCAATACGATCGAGGCGGCCGATGCGCTGTTCGAGCAGGTCCGGGTGCGCCGGCAGGTCGAACATCACCAGATGGTGGGCAAACTGGAAATTGCGGCCTTCGCTGCCGATCTCGGAGCAGATCAGCACCTGCGCGCCGAACTCTTCGTCGGCGAAGTAGGCGGCGGCACGGTCGCGCTCGAGAATGCTCATGCCTTCATGGAACACCGAGGCCGGGATACCGGAGCGCACGCGCAGGGCGTCTTCCAGGTCCATCGCGGTTTCGGCATGGGCGCAGATCACCAGCACCTTGGTGCGCTTGAGCATCTTCAGGGTGTCGATCAGCCAGTCGACGCGCGGGTCGAAACGCCACCAGCGCTCGTCGTCAGCCACCTCGCCCTGGGCCTGGAAGGCGACTTCCGGGTATAGCTCGGCATGTTCGCCGGCTGGCAGCTCGCGGTACTGATCGGGCGTGGTCAGTGGGTAAGGGTGCAGCTGGCGCTCCGGGAAGCCCTGGATTGCTGCGCGGGTGTTACGGAACAGCACACGGCCGGTGCCGTGGCGGTCGAGCAGCTCACGGATCAGGCGCGCGCTGGCCTGGGTATCGCCGTCGCTGACCGCCGCCAGCAGGGCTTCGCCTTCGGCACCCAGGAAGCCCTGGATGGTGGCGTGCGCCTTGGGCGACAGGCGGCCTTCGTCGAGCAGTTCCTGTACGGCTTCGGCCACCGGGCGATAGTGCTCGCTCTCGGCGCGGAAGGCGGCCAGGTCGTGGAAACGGTTGGGGTCGAGCAGGCGCAGGCGGGCGAAGTGGCTGTCCTGGCCGAGCTGTTCGGGGGTGGCAGTAAGCAGCAGCACACCCGGAATTACCTGGGCCAGCTGTTCGACCAGGCCGTATTCGGCGCTGACCTGGTCTTCGTGCCAGACCAGGTGATGGGCTTCGTCCACCACCATCAGGTCCCAGCCGGCGGCGAACAGCGCGTCCTGGGCCTTTTCGTCGTCGACCAGCCACTCCAGGGCCACCAGCGCCAGCTGGGCATCCTCGAACGGGTTGCTGGCGTCGCTTTCGATGAAACGTTCGGCGTCGAACAGGGCCACCTGCAGGTTGAAACGGCGGCGCATTTCCACCAGCCACTGGTGCTGGAGGTTTTCCGGCACCAGGATCAGTACGCGGCTGGCGCGGCCCGACAGTAATTGGCGGTGGATCACCAGGCCGGCCTCGATGGTTTTACCCAGGCCCACTTCGTCGGCCAGCAAGACGCGCGGCGCGCTGCGGTCGGCGACTTCGCGGGCGATGTGCAACTGGTGGGCGATGGGTTGGGCGCGGCAGCCGCCCAGGCCCCACAGCGCCGACTGCATCTGCTTGCTGGTGTGCTGCAGGGTGTTGTAGCGCAGGCTGAACCACGACAGCGGGTCGATCTGCCCGGCGAACAGGCGGTCGCTGGCCAGGCGGAACTGGATGAAATTCGACAGCTGGGTTTCTGGCAGGGTGCGCGGCTGGTTCTGCCCGTCCAGGCCGTGATACACCATCAGCCCGCCGATGTCCTCGACCTCGCGCACGGTCAGCTTCCAGCCCTCGAAGTGGGTGATCTGGTCACCTGGCGAGAAGCGCACGCGGGTCAGCGGCGCATTGCGCAGGGAATACTGGCGTGTGTCGCCAGTGGCCGGGTAGAGCACGGTCAACAGGCGGCCATCCTGCGCCAGGATGGTACCCAGGCCGAGCTCGGCTTCGCTGTCGCTGATCCAGCGTTGCCCCGGTTGATACTGCTGCGCCATACTGCCTGAACTCCCGCGATGAAAAAGCCGATTATGTTAACGGATCGGCCGGTCAGACCAAAGTGCCGAGCGCATCGAAAGGTGCCGAAATGCAATAGCTAGTGCAACAGTCTAGCCGCTTCATCGCCCCCCACCGCGCTGCCGACGAGGGCTCCGGATCAACATGTCTGCCAAGCACCGCTGGATAAGCACCTCGATGGCCATGGGCAGCCTGCTGCTGCTGGGTGCCTGCGAGCAGAAAAACTTCGAGACCTTGCCCGCCATCCCGATGGAACAGCTTGAGGTGTTGGGCGTGCAGACGCCGATCAAGAGCGTGCACTTTCGTGACCGTGACGGTGAAGGCCTGCTGGTATTGAGCCGCAGTGATGGCCAGGCCAGTGATCCGGAAAGCGAGCAGGAAGTGGACAAGGTGGTACTCAAGGCCACGCTGTACGGGCGCACCGCCGAAAACGACGCGTTCAAGGCGCGCTGGCAGATCGAGCAGGAAACCACTTGCCCGGGCCTGGACCTGGATGTGGACTTCTATAACGATGTCAGCGATGTCGGCGACCTGAACAAGGATGGCGTCGCCGAGGTGACGGTTGCCAGCCACGCTTTCTGCGGCGGCGGTATCGACCCGCACGACATCGCCATCGAGATGCGTGAAGGGCAGGCCAGCTACAGTATCACCGGCCAGTCACTGATTAGCCCGGCAGGTGAAGAGCCGATAGGTGGTGAGCGCGAGGACAGTGCTTCGCTCAAAGGTGCGCCGCAGGTGCTGCGCGAGCACATGGACGCGGTCTGGCAGCAGGTATACAAGCGGCCCTGGAGCGAGGCCAGCCCGCCAACCGACGACGAGCCCGACGAAGAAGCCGAATAAGTGTTGCGCCTGCCATCAAGGTAAACCCGCGCCTGCCGATACAGGGGGCATAGGAGAACGTCCATGCTGCCGCCGATCATTCCGCTAAGTGCTGCCCCGGTGACCTCGCAACTGGACCCGGTCAAACCGACCCCCGACATCAAGCCGGTGGTGCCGACACAGCCTGCATCCGGTGAAAGTGCCATCGACCTCAAACACCAGCGTGACCCGCAGGAGCAGACGCTGCTGTTGCGCGATGAGCAGCGCCGCCAGCAGCAACGGCGGCGGCAGAGCGATGACGAACGCTACAGTGCGATGCCGGGTGACGAGGTAAACGCCGACAACACCGTACCGGTGGCACCGTTGATGGGCGAGCACGTGCGCCAGGGGCTGCTGGTAGACATCGAAGTCTGACGCGGGGCTGGTCAGCGCCTGCGCCTGGCTTCATCATGCAAGTCTCAGTTGATCGTCGAGCCCACCCATGAGCCAAGACAACCTCATCGATTTCGATGCCGAACGCGCCAAGCGCGTCCATGACCTCAAGGAAAAGCGCCTGAACGAAATGCGCAATGCGTTCGAGCAGGCCCTGCCGTTGAACAGCGCCAGGAAAAGGAAGCCCAAGGGCAAGCCGAAGAAGCGCTGAAACTTGACGCAGGTCAACCCAGCACCCGCCTCGCGTGCCCGGCCCCGGGCACCATTGACACCGATCAATTTTTCCTACCCCCATTTTGGTTAACGTGCACCCATCGGACAACGGCAAACGAATGGGGAGGCCAGCATGTTCTTCGACAACGTGGTTATCGCCGGAGTGGTAACGGTCGGGTTGATGGTCGTCTTCTTTGCCGGTCTGGGCATTTTCATCTGGAAGGACTCGAACAAGCGCAAGCCGCGCTGACCTTCCGGGTACACGAGCACGCAAGGCATTTAGGGCGACTTCGGTCGCCCATTTTTTTGCCTGGGATTTTGCTTTGCCGGTACCGGCCTCTTCGCGGGCACGCCCGCTCCCACAGGAACCCCACAAGTTTCAGACTGTGCGCGGTCCCTGTGGGAGCGGGCGTGCCCGCGAACGGGTCAGCACAGGAGAACGCGATTTCACTAAAGATGATTAGCTAGCTAATTAGTTGTTTCCGTTTTATCCTTCCCGTCATTGTCTATCTTTTCAGTAACACCACCCCCCGCAAGGTCCGCCGCGTGCCCATCACTCTCCAGGCCCTTTTCGCCCCCAGCAGCCTCGCCCTCAAGTTCGCCATCAAGACCCTGCTCGGTGGTGGCCTGGCGCTGTGGCTGGCGATGCGCTGGGGCCTGGAGCAACCCTCCTGGGCGCTGATGACCGCTTTCATCGTCGCCCAGCCGCTGTCGGGCATGGTGGTACAGAAGGGCTTGGCGCGGCTGGCCGGCACCTTGGTCGGTACGTTTGCATCGGTGCTGTTCATCGGCCTGTTCGCCCAGACCCCATGGTTGTTCCTGCTTACCTTGGCCCTGTGGCTGGCCCTGTGCACCGCCGCGTCCACCCAGCTGCGCAGCGCCTGGGCGTATGCCTTCGTGCTGGCTGGCTACACCGCGGCGATCATTGCCCTGCCGGCCATCGACCACCCGTTGCAGGTGTTCGACCAAGCCGTGGCGCGCTGCACCGAGATCTGCCTGGGTATCTTCTGTGCCACCGCCAGCAGTGCCTTGCTCTGGCCCATGCGGGTAGAGCAGCAACTGGGCGGGCAGGCCCGCCAGGCCTGGCAGAACGGTCTACAGGCCGCCAGTGCCATGTTGGGCGGTGAAGACGAGGCGCGCAAAGGCTTGCTGGAAAGCCTGGGGCGTATCGTTGCGATCGACAGCCAACGCGAACACGCCTGGTTCGAAGGCAACCGCGGGCGCCAGCGTGCCCGCGCCGTTCGTGGCCTGAGCCAGAAACTGATGGTGCTGCTGCGCATCTCCCGCTCGGTACGCCGGCAGTGGCGGCAACTGGATGAGCGCGAAGCCGAACACCTGGCGCCCTGGCTGAATGAGGTGCGGGCACTGCTCGGCAAGCCCGACCGGCCCAGCCTGTTGTTGCTGCGCCAGCGCATCTGGGATGCTGCCCACGATGAACAGATCAGCCCGGCGGAGCACTTCTGCCTGGCGCGCATGGCTCTGCTGCTGGATTACGCCATGGCCGCCAGCCAGGCGCTGGAGGATGTGGAGGCGGGCAGGGCGCCCAAGGATATGTCCCAGGGCCTGGCCGCCCACCGCGACTGGTCGCTGGCCTTGCTGTTCGGCTCACGCAGTGCGCTGGCCTTTCTGGTAATGAGCAGTTTCTGGCTGGCCACCGCCTGGCCTTCGGCACCGGGCGGGCTGGTGCTGACCTGCGTGGTCTGCAGCTTGTTCGCCAGCCGCGAAAACGGTGCGCAGATCGGCCTGAGCTTTTTACGCGGGATTTTCCTGGCGATACCTGTGGCGTTTCTGGTCGGGCAGATACTGCTGCCGCAATGGAGCAGCTTCGCCATGCTCTGCCTGGGCATGGGCGTGCCGCTGTTTCTCGGGGCGCTGGGCATGGCTCACCCACGGACCGGGGCCACGGCCACCTCCTATTGCCTGCACTTCATCGTGCTGGTGTCGCCGCTTAACGCCATGCAGTTCGGCGTGGCCACCCTGCTCAACAGTGCCTTGGCCATGCTGGTGGGGGTATCTGCTGCGGTGATGGCCTTCCGTTTGTTGGTGTTTCGCCACCCGGCCTGGCTGGGCCAGCGCCTGCGCGCGGCGACCCAGAACGACCTGGTGCGCCTGACCCGGCGCGACCTGCGCGGGGCCGACAGCTGGTTTGGCGGGCGCATGGCCGACCGCCTGATGCAGCTGGCACGGCATGCCGGCGAGTTGCCCGAGAGCGAGCGCAAACGCTGGGACGACGGCCTGCACGGGTTGGATATCGGCGACGAACTGGTGCATCTGCGCATGTGTCTGGCGGTCGCCCAGGCCCCGTTGGGGCGTGCCGAGCGTGAATACCTGCAGCAGGTAGAGGCCGTGCTGTCCAAAGGGCCGGCGCCAGGGCGTGGCCAGCGCCTGGACGCTGCCAGCGAACAGTTCATTGGTGCCTTGCGCCGTCTACCCTCAAGCGATCCGCTGCGCTTGGCCGAAGGGGCGGTGCTGCAATTGCAGAAAAGCTGGGGCAAGTGGTGCCGCTGGCAGGAGGAAGCCCATGGGGTTGCGTGAGTGGGAAGCAGGCGGCGTACTGTTCAGCCCCTTCCTGGTTTATGTGTTGATGGCGCTGGTGCTGACCGGGTTGCTGCGTCTGGTGGTGCAGGCCACGCCGTTGGGGCGCTGGATCTGGCATGAGGCGCTGTTCGACGCGGCGCTGTTCGTTTGTGTGTTGTTCCTGGTAGTGCGACTGCTGGGAACCTTGTGAAGGAGTGTTTCGATGCGTGCGGCCGTACGTACCTTGGTCACCTTGTGTGTGGTGGCCCTTGCCGTGTTCGCCGGCTATCAGCTGTGGCAGTACTACATGCTCACCCCCTGGACCCGTGATGCCCGTGTGCGCGCCGATGTGGTGGTGATCGCCCCCGATGTGTCGGGCTGGGTGCGCGAGCTGAAGGCGCGTGACAACCAGCGGGTCAAGGCCGGCGACCTGCTGATGACCATCGACCGCGAACGCTTCCAGGCCGCTTTCGACCAGGCCAGTGCGGTAACCGAGACCCGCACCCAGCAGCTACGTCTGCGCGAGCGTGAGGCGGCCCGGCGTACCGCCCTGGGGCCGGAGGCGATCAGTGCCGAGTTGCGGGAAAACGCCCAGATCAACGCGGCCATCGCCCGCGGTGAACTGCATGAGGCCGAGGCACAGTTGCAGGTTGCCAGAATCAACCTGGCGCGCAGTGAAGTGCGGGCGCCGCGCAGCGGGCATATCACCAACCTGCGCCTGGCCGAGGGCAACTATGTGAACACCGGGGAATCGATGATGGCCCTGGTGGACGATTCAACCTTCTATATCCAGGCCTATTTCGAGGAAACCAAGCTGCCGCGCATTCGCGTGGGGGATGCGGTGAGGGTGTGGTTGATGGGCGCAGGCGAGCCGATGCAAGGGCATGTGGAGAGCATCAGCCGCGGGATCACCGACCGCAACAGCAACCCGGACAGCCAGTTGCTGCCGGAGGTTGAACCGACCTTCAATTGGGTGCGCCTGGCGCAGCGCATACCGGTGAGGATTCGCCTGGACCAGGTGCCTGAGGGGGTGACCCTGAGTGCGGGCATGACGGCCAGTGTGCAGGTGCATGAGCAATAAGGCGGGGGCCACTCCGTGGCCCAATCGCTGGCAAGCCAGGCTCCCACAGATACTGCACAAGGCTTGAGGTCCATGCGGTGGTGGCAGCAACTGGCCTGTGTTGCCTGTCCTGGCCTCATCGCCGGCTAGCCAGCTCCTACAGGTACTGCACATGGCTTGGGATCAATGCGGTCGAGGTGGAAGCTGGCTTGCCGGCGATGGGCCGCAAAGCGGCCCCGGATTCCCGATTTCAAAGAAACATCCCGCCCGACACCTCCAGCCGTTGCCCGTTGATCCACCCATTGCCCTCTTCCAGCAGCAGCGCAATCGCTGCGCCGATATCATCCGGCAAGCCGACCCGCCCCAGCGCCGTGTTGCCAGCAATGTATTCATTCACCTGGCGGTTATCCCGCACTACGCCGCCGCCAAAATCAGTCTCGATCGCCCCCGGCGCCAGAATGTTCACGCGAATACCACGCGGCCCCAGTTCCTTGGCCTGGTAGCGGGTCAGCACCTCCATCGCCCCCTTCATCGCGGCATAGGCGGCATACCCCGGCAACGCGAAGCGCGCCAGGCCGGTGGAAATGTTGACGATGCGGCCATTGTCGACCAGTAGCGGCAGCAGGCGTTGGGTAAGGAAGAATGGCCCTTTCAGCTGGATATTCAGCAACTGGTCAAACTGCGCCTCGCTGGTTTCGGTGTAGGGCACGTTCAAGCCGATCCCTGCATTGTTCACCAGGAAGTCGAATCGCTCGCGGCCGAAGTGCTGTTGCAGGGTTGTGCTCAGGCGTTCGGCAAAACCGGCAAAGCTGGCGATATCGCTGACGTCGAGTTGCAGCATGGCAGCCTTGACCCCGGCCTGCTCGAGCCGGGTGGCCACGCCGTGGGCTTCCTCCGCCTTGCTGTGGTAAGTGCCGATGACATCGATGCCGCGTGCGGCCAGGTGTTCGGCAGCGTTGCGGCCCAGGCCGCGGCTGGCGCCAGTGATCAGGGCAATCTTGCGAGTCATGGTGAAGACCTCATGGTGGGTTGATGAGCACAGGTTATTGGTCACTGTTGTGCTGTTAAATCCAGGAGATTTGGCAATACTGTTCGGTAAAACCGAATAGTCGAGGTGGCAAGTGAACAAGCTGGAGTTGTTACGCACTTTTGTGCGGGTCAGTGAGGTCAGCAGTTTCACCCTGGCTGCCGAGAGCCTGGGGCTGCCACGCTCGACCGTGTCGGAGCAGATCAGGGGGCTGGAGCGTTTGCTCGGTACGCAGCTGTTCAACCGCACCACCCGCCGGGTGCAGGCAACCCAGGATGGTGCCTTGCTGTACGAGCGCAGCAAGGACCTGCTGTCGGGCATGGAGGAAATCGAGAGCCTGTTCCGTGCCGAAGATGCCGAGCTGGCCGGGCGCCTGCGGGTCGACCTGCCGACCATGATGGCCCGCCGGGTCATCATCCCGGCGCTGCCGCAGTTTCTGCAGCGCTTTCCGCGCCTGGAGGTAGAGCTCAGCTGTACCGACCGCCAGGTCGACCTGCTGCGTGAGGGCTTCGATTGTGTGATGCGCATTGGTGCCCTGCACGACCTGGATGTGGTGGCGCGTCCGGTCGGGCAACTGAGCATGCGTAACTGTGCAAGCCCCACCTACCTGGCCCGCTACGGTGTGCCGCGCACGCTGCAGGACCTGGCCGGGCACCACCTTGTGCATTACGTGCGCACCCTGGGGGCGCGCAGCGCCGGTTTCGAGTACCTGCAGGGCGGTGAATTGCACTGCCAGGCCATGGCCGGCGTGGTCACCGTCAACAATGCCGAGGCCTACTCGGCGGCCTGTCTGGCCGGGCTCGGGCTGATCCAGGTGCCAGCAGTGGGTGTGGCCGAACACCTGCGGCGCGGCGAACTGGTTTCGGTACTGGAAGGCTGGCAGGCCCCGGCGATGCCGGTGTCACTGCTGTATGCGCGGCAACGGCACGTGCCGCGTCGGGTGCAGGCCTTCATGCAGTGGCTGGGCGAGGTGCTCCATTCTCAGGTGGACAGTGGCCGCTGATCGATCAGAACCGTAGCGCTGGTGCGGCGGCTTGCGTTAGGCTGCCAGTCACGAGTTGCCCGGCAGAGGCGACCCTTCCCCCGCCTGGCGTGCGTATCTTCCGATTTCATTGCGAGGTTACGTCATGGCCATTACTTCCCAGGACATCTGCAACGCTGCCGACCAGCTCATGGGCTTTGTCGGTTTTCATGCCAAGCGCGGTGTGCATATCGTACGTTTTTCCGAAGATTCGTTCGGCATGGACGTGGCCGACGCCAGCATCACGCCCTGCAGCGAGTTTGTCTGGCGGCACGAGCAAGGGCAGCGCATGGCCCTCTGCCGTGAACGGCTGACGCTATTGCTGGAGCAGCATGTGGATGACCGTTTGAACATCGGTGAACCGCTACGCACCTACCTGCGCCGGCGCGACCTGCCGGAAATCGTGGCTGAGCGCAGCTTGCAGCCACCTTGCTGAAAAATGCCTGTGGGAGCGTTCAAACTTACGCTACGGGTGAGGTGCCGAGCGCTGGGATGTTTGCTGCAACAACGCCGCGAGCCCGGCACTGTCCAGCGGCCGGCTCATGTAGTAGCCCTGCACTTCGTGGCAATGGTCATTTGCCAGTGCCCTGAGCTGCTGCTCGCTCTCCACCCCTTCGGCCGTGACCGTCAGCCCCATCGCTTCGCCCAGATTGATGATGGCCTGGACCACGGCGCGGTCACTGCCGCCTGTGTTGCTCAGCCCGCCGATGAAGCGCTTGTCGATCTTGATGCTGTCGAACGGGTAGGTACGCAGGTAGCCCAGCGACGAGTAGCCGGTGCCGAAGTCGTCCATGTTCAGGCGCACGCCCAGCTCCTTGAGCGACAGCATGGTGCCCAGCGCGCCTTCAATATCGTTGAGCATCACGTTCTCGGTAATTTCCAGCTCCAGGCGCTGGGCAGGGAAGGCGGTTTCCAGCAGGATCTCGCGCACATCGGCCACCACATCGCTGCGCAGGAATTGCGCAGGCGAAAGGTTCACCGAAACCAGCACGTCGGCGGGCCAGTCGTGGGCAGTGCGGCAGGCTTCGCGCAGCACCCAGCGGCCCAGCGCCACAATGATGTCGCTCTGCTCGGCCAAAGGGATGAAGGTATCCGGCCCCAGCAACCCCTCCTGCGGATGTCGCCAGCGCACCAAGGCCTCGACCGCGACGATGCGCAAGTCGCTGAGGCGGTAGCGCGGCTGATAGTACAGTTCGAATTCCTGATTGCGCAGGGCCCGTCGCAGGTCGTTCTCCAGTTGGCGGCGGTACTGGATCTGCTGGTTCATTTCGGCAGCGAAATAGCGCCAGGTGTTCTTGCCGTCGGCCTTGGCCTGGTACAGGGCGATATCGGCGCAGCGGATCAGTTCCCCGGCATCGAAGCCCTGGGTGCGGGTCTGGGCGACACCGATGCTGGCGCCAACGTGCAGGGGCTGGCTATCGAAGACGATCGGTTGCTGCAGCAGGCTGATCAGGCGCGCACAGAAACGGTCGATCTCGCTGCGGTTGTCCATGCCGCCGAGCACCAGCAAAAACTCGTCGCCGCCCAGGCGCGCGACCATGTCGCCATCGCGTGTGCTGTCGCGCAGGCGTGTTGCTACCTCCTGCAGCACGGCGTCACCGGCGGCGTGGCCGAGGGAGTCGTTGATCGGCTTGAAGTTGTCCAGGTCCAGTAGCAGCAGGGTCAGTGGCGGCGAATCGTTGCCGCGCAACAGTGCCTGCTCGAGGTGCCGGGCGAGCTTGTTGCGGTTGGCCAGCCCGGTCAGCGGGTCGTGCAGCGACAGGTGCTGTATGCGCGCATGGGCGTCGACTTCGTCGGTGATATCGCTGGCGGTGCCGCGATAACCCACGGGCTTGTCGTCGAACCAGATGGCGCGGGCCGAAATCCGGCAGTAACGGTTCTGGCCATTCTGGTCGCGGTAGGTGCAGCGCAGGTTGGCCAGTTGTTGCGGGTCGGCCGCGGCCAGGGCATCCAGCCACGGCGAAAGCGGCGTGGTGTCGCAGGCCAGCAACTGATTGAGCGGCTGGCCGAGCCAGTCGTCCACCGCGTAGCCGGTGACGTTGACAAAGCGTTGAGAAAGGTAGGTCAGGCGTTGTTGCCGGTCGGTTTCCCAGATCCAGTCGGAGGCCGACTCGGCCACCGCGCGAAAACGTTGCTCGCTGGCCTCCAGCGCCCGGTTGCTCTGCTGCAGATCGGCGAGCGTACGGTCGATCGCCCGCGAACTGCGCAACGCATGGCGGAACAGGTACAGCATGATCAGACCGAGTATCAGCAAGGCACCTGCCAGTGGGGGCAATACCGCCCGCAACAACTGATGCCCGGGTAGCGGGCTGCTCCAGGACAGGTGGTAGCCGGTATCGCCGAGGTCGAGGCGCAAGTGGTCGTGCTCACCCACATCATTTTTTTCCACGTGCATGCCGGTAAGGCCGGCACCGCTGCTCAGCTGTGCCAGCTTGTCCTCGGTGAGCTGGTCGACAAAAAGCATTACCGGCGCCTTGCTCACCTCGCTGTCGGTGACATCCCGATCAGGGCGCACCGCCGCGGCACTGAGCACGGCCGGCCAACCGTTGAACAGGACAAAACGGGTGATCTGTTCACGTGGGGCCGCCGCCGCCCGGGCCTGGTCGATGATTGGCTGAAGTGCCGCATCAATATAGGTATCGGCCGATGCCTGGGTAGGCTTGCCCTTGAACAGGGCATACGTGGTGCGTGCATCCTCCACCACGAACACCCCTTCATAGCCGCTGGCGCTGTACAGCGATTCGCCCACGTTCTTTTCTTCGTAGGCCCATTTCCAGTCGGCCTGGCCCGCCAGGTGCTCGAAAGCCGCATCCCAAACGGCGTAGCTGGACAGAAACTGGCGCGAGGCGAGCAACCGCTGTTCCAGCGCCTTGGTCGCCTGCGAGGCACTGCGCTGGCGCTCCTGGTGGTCGAGAGTGGCCGCAATATTGAACAGGGCGCCGAGGATGACCAGGCAGACCAGGCCGAAAATTGCGCTGAAACCGGCAATGAGGCGACGCACCTGGAAGCGTGGTGCAGGGCTGGCGGGTGGAGGGTTGGCGGTCCTGGCCATGCGCGGGCAGCTCCTTCAGGCAGCCTCCCGCCAGGCAGTCAGGAAGGAGGTTCAATCAGGATAGGCCAGCCTGAGCGCCGCGGTGCCGCTGTGGGCAAAAATTGACCTGGTCGCGGCCAGCATGCTTGGCGGTGTATAGCGCCTTGTCCGCTTGTTCGAGCCAGTGTTCGGGTGACGCCAGGTCGACCTCGAATGCCGACAGGCCGATACTCAGGCTGATGCGCAGGTGCGGCAACTGCGGGTTGCGGTAACTGGCGACCCGCTCGCGCAGGCGCTCCATGGCCTGGCAGGCCTGGGCCTCGCTGGTGTCCGGCAGGAGCACGCAGAATTCATCACCGCCGTAGCGCCCGGCCTGATCGCCTTCGCGCAGGTTACGCCGCAGCTCGGTGCTGAGCTGGCGCAACACACAGTCGCCGACCACGTGGCCGAAGGTGTCGTTGATGGTCTTGAAGTGGTCGATGTCGATCAGGGCAATCACCGCACTCCCTTGTTGCTGCTGGCAGGCCTGGAACTTCAGCTGCAGCAGGTCTTTCCAGGCACCATGGTTGAGCAAGCCCGTCAGGCTGTCGGTGAGGCTCAGGGCGCTCAGGCGGCGCTTGTGGTCGGCGAGCTTGATCGCCAGTTGGTAGCAGACCCAGCCCAGCGCCAGCGGATAGAGTGTCAGCATCGGCAGGCAGGCATAGACCTGCAGGGGCGTGGCGTTCAATTGCAGGCCCGGGCCGAGCAGCAGGATGGCGACGAACATGCCCGCCAGTTGGGCCAGCACCCCGCGCACGACCATGCGTTTGCCGCCGGCGGCGACATTGTTCATGGTCATCATCGACAGCACGGTCACGCTGGGCAATGGATTGAAATGCATGGCGGCCGCCCAGAACCCACCCATCAGGGAGTCCAGCACCAGGTTGCGCTGTTCTGCCTGGTAAGGCATGGCCGAACGGGTGGCCCACAGGTAGGCCACATGCGGCCACAATAAGCCGTTGAACATTACCAGCAGCCATGTCCAGGTGGGTGGGGACAGCGGCGCCATGGCCGCCATGACGCTGAACATGCCGATCCCCAGGCCGATGACACGCGGCAAGTAGATGCGTTTGGCGAATGAAAGTCCTTTGCCGCTGCGTTTATCCATCTTGGCCATCGTTCTTCTGCTGAAGCACCGTTTATCGCATAACCTGCATGAATATTGTTGAACAGTGTTTCATCGACGAAAAATGACCTTACAAGCCAATTCACGGTTGATTCGATCACTGTGGGATAGCATGAAGGCTTTCCTGTTGCCAGGAGTGTTGCTGATGGTTCCTTTGACTAGCCCTGCCGGCGAGCCGGCGCCCCAGCGGGAAGGGCGTTTTCACAACCAGGCGTTGTTGCCTCAGGATGGCGTATTGAAGAAGCTGCGCATCGGGCTCAAGTACCTGTTCTTGCGCAAGCCGCCGGAAACCCGGCCGGCCAAACCGGTCAGCCTCCAGCCCATGACCCGCCAGCAGGTGCTCGACGCACCTGACCGCAGCCTGTGGCGCCTGGGCCATTCCACGGTATTGCTGAAGTTGCGCGGGCGCTTCTTCATTACCGACCCGGTATTCGCTGAGCGCGCCTCGCCGGTGCAGTGGGCCGGCCCGCTGCGTTTTCATGCGCCACCCCTGGCGCTGGACCAATTGCCACCGTTGGCTGCAGTGGTACTGTCCCACGATCACTTCGACCATCTGGACGAACAGGCCATTCGCCAACTGGCGCCGCGCACGGACGTGTTCCTGGCGCCGCTGGGTGTAGGCGACTTGCTGATGACCTGGGGCGTGGCACCGGCAAAGGTGCGGCAGCTGGACTGGTGGCAGCAAAGCGAGGTCGAGGGCGTGCGTTTTGTCGCCACCCCGGCTCAGCACTTTTCCGGGCGTGGGCTGCTGGACAGCAACCGGACCTTGTGGGCGTCCTGGGTGATCGTCGACGAGAATGTGCGGGTCTTCTTCAGTGGCGATACCGGCTACTTCGATGGGTTCAGGCAGATTGGCGAGCGCTTCGGGCCATTCGACCTGACCCTGATCGAGACCGGGGCCTACAACGTCGCCTGGCCCGATGTTCACATGCAGCCGGAGCAGAGCCTGCAGGCCCATCTGGATTTGCGCGGGCGCTGGCTATTGCCGATTCACAACGGCACCTTCGATTTGTCCATCCACGGCTGGCAGGAGCCGTTCGAGCGCATCCTGGCGTTGGCCAACCAGGCACAGGTGCGCCTGAGTACGCCGCAAATGGGGGAGCGGGTCAGCCTTGACACTCCGCATGCCGGACAGAACTGGTGGCAACCGCGGCCTTTGCGTCAGCGCGGCCAGGCAAAAGAGCACGTGGTAACGGCAAGCTGAAGTTCATTGGTTGCCATTGTTGCGGCGCGGGGAGTGTGGCTGGTCCTTCTTCAGTAGCCGCGAGGGCGGTTTGCCGCTGTCGCTGCGCACCTGTGCATGGCTGATCAAGCCAAAGATGAAGCTGCCGCCGATGATGTTGCCCGCCAGTGTCGGCAGGGCGAACTCCAGCCAGAAGCTGCTCCAGGTTTCATCGCCGGCCCAGACCAGATAGGACACCTCGACCGAGCCGACCACGATATGAGTGAAGTCACCCAGGGCCATCAGGTAGGTGATCATCAGGATTATCCAGATCTTGGCGTGTTCCATCGACGGAATCATCCACACCATGGTGGCGATCATCCATCCCGATACGATGCCTTTGGCGAACATCTGGCTGACATCGTTCTCCATGACCTTGCGGCCAACCTCCAGGAAGGCCACGTCTGTCTTGCTGTCGAAGATCGGCAGCTCGAGCATTACCCAGGCCACCAGCAAGGTGCCGGCGAGGTTGCCAAGCAGTACCACGCTCCAAAGGCGCAGCAGGCGCCCAAAGTTGGCCAGGGTAGGGGCGGTCATTACCGGCAACACGGCGGTCAGGGTGTTTTCGGTGAACAGCTGCTGGCGCGCCAGTATTACTGCAAGGAAGCCTGCACTGTAGCCGATGCTGGCTATCGCCTGGGCACTGTCGCCCTCCGGCAGGCGAGCGTAGAACAGGCCCATGGCCATGAGCGACAGCCCCATGGACAAGCCTGCGGCCAGTGCCGACCACCATAGTGCGGCGAGTGTACGTTCCAGTTCCTGGTCGCCCTGGTAACGAATGATCTCGTGCAGTACTGCCGCGCGGGGCGGTTGGTTAAGGCTGACTTCCTGCTCCTCGTCCGCCGACAGGCCTGGGGTTTTCTCGCTCTGCGCGTCGCTCATGGCCGCTACGCTCCGTTGGGTGGTGTTTCTCTACAGATTCGCGGCGCTTTCATTAGTTGCCGTCGAAGGTAAAGCGCCGGTAGAAAGTTTTTTCAGATCAAGGTGTTGACTCTGATCTCAAAGCGCGTATTATTCGCCTCCTCGCAGCGATGAACGCCTCGAGGCAAGTGGTAAGTTGTTGAAGTTGAAGGGTTTCGAAAGAAATCGGTTGTAAAAAACTTCAAAATAAACGCTTGACAGCAAATGAGGAAAGCGTAGAATGCGCGCCTCGGTTGAGACGAAAAGCTCTTAACCAAACGCTCTTTAACAAATCGAATCAAGCAATTCGTGTGGGTGCTTGTGAGTACGGACTGATAGTCACAAAGATTATCAGCATCACAAGTGGCCATGC